>NZ_JAKUMO010000020.1:0-137384 GCF_037026475.1 Ensifer sp. MJa1
CAGGTTGGTCTTGAACAACCCGACCCTATCGGAAAACACTGATGGCCGCCCGCAAACCCGATCACCCGCTACAGCGCAACGAGAAGCGCGCGGGCGCTCGGCTTTGCTACCTCCCGCCACCTACACCACTCCCTGGGACATGATCCGACGATGGGCGTTGCTCACTGAAAGAGACAGGAGGCGTCGCCCCACGCTGCCCTCAACTGACAGGGGCTCCGATAGCAGCGCCAGTCCCACGATCTGACCATCGCCATCCCGCGCCGCAACGGCCAGCCAGTCCGGGCGCCGCATGGACCAGTGAAACCAGAAGCGATCGTAGGTCAGTGGCATGCAGCCGGGCTCTGCGGCATCGAGGGTCTCGATCGTGACACCGTCGGCACCTGGCCGGACCAAGCGAACCGGCGGCGGAAGGGTGACGCCGCCCCAGGTCAGCAGGTCTCGCAGGCGCTGATTGAGGCAAAAGCTGATGAGCGCGGCCGTGCCAACATCGACGACATTCTGATCCATGAGGACTTCCACCAGCCGGCGCTCACAGGCGCCCAGTCGCATCAGCGTGGCTTGGGGCCGGGCGTCTATGCCTCTTGAAAGAGCGTCGGCTTTTCGCATGGCGGAATCCGGGGGGCACAGCGTCGCAAGGAGGGCGCTGATGCGGAGTGTATAGAGGTCCGCCGCATTGAGTGCGCGCCAGTCCGAGAAATCCATATAGGGGTTCGCGGGGGCGATGCGAGGCACCGGCAGGTCGGGCCAGCGCGCGAACGCACGAGCACTGCCGGTCGTGACGATCTCCGTCGCTATGCCGTGGCGTGCGAGGCGGGCGATTTCGTCCTGCAAGGTCGCATCAATCTCGGTGCCGTCCAGCCGTAGGGTGAGCATGAGCAATCCGGCCGCCGCGGCCGCGGCGAGTGTCCCGTCGTCTGGAAGGGGCCATGCGGCATGTGCGAGGAGAAGGAGCAGAGGGCCACGGTCCATTCGCTGCGCGGCTGTCAGGCGATGCCAGAGGGTGGTGTCATTCCAAAGATTGCTGTCCTCGACGAGCGCCCAGGTGTGTGTTTGGCGGATGCGGTCGATATCCGTTTGCAACTGCGCATCCGTGACGTCGCGGACGCCTTTCAACGTCAGCCAAGGCACACGCGCGGCAGGGGGCAGGAAGGCAGTGTAGACATCATTGAGCATAGCGATCACGCGAATACCGGGGCTTTCCGCAATCATAGGGGCGGTCCGAAACCACGTCCTGCTGAGCGAACTATGAATGGTCGCGCACGACTATGAATGGTGCTCACCACGCTGCGATTTCCATAGCCGCTGCCCGAATGCCATAGCGCTCCGTTCTTTCCATGGCGAGGATCATCGCCAATGATCACGGCGATCGGCAGCAAGGCCGAGCGATCTGAGAAAGGACCCAGATATGACGAATAGCGATAACGTTCGCTTCTATGCCGCAATCCGCGGCGACGCAGAGGCCCTGTCGCGGCTTGGCCAGGCGACGAGCGAAGCTGAACTCATCGAACTCATCATGGATGAAGCTCGGGCGCGCGGATTTGAACTGACAGCGGGCCTCGTTCGTGCCGGACTCGCGGATCTCGGCACCCTCGTGAAGGAGGCGGCAAGCGGCGAGGAACTGACGGAGCTCGAACTCGAGATCGTTTCCGGCGGCACCATGTTCTCAACCTTTCGCGAGCACAGAACCACCCAAACGCTGAGCTGCAAGTGATCGGGCGGAGGAGGCGTCGAGACCGCTACCGCGTCGCCTCCTGCGATCGAACGTCCAAACACCGGCCTGAGAAAGCGCCGCGGCGGGCCACGACCACCGCCGGCCGGGCACGTGTTGACTGATACTGCCCCAACGTGGGCGCAAGAAGGAACGACAATGATTGAACCACAGTCCGTCAGATTTTATGCCGCAATCCGCAAGGAACCGGCGGTGCTCGCCCGTCTTGGCCAGGCAGCGAGCGAAACCGAACTCGTCGAACGGATCCTCGATGAGGCAAGGGCGCTCGGCTTCGAACCGACGGTCGAGCTCGTCAAGAACGGGCTCGATAATTTGCCGATGATTATCGAGGAGACGTCGAAAGGAGATGAACTCAGCGAAGTGGAATTGGAAATCGTCTCCGGCGGGATCTCCTTCAGCTCCTTTGTTCTCTTCGACGAAGGCGGCCGGCGCTCGGGCACTGGCTGCAAGTAAGTGACCTCTGTGGCTGCTGCGCAAGCTTAAGCCTCTCCTCGCAAGGAATGTGCAAATGACCGATACGCAGACCGTTCAATTCTATTCTGAGATCCGCAAGGATCGTGAAACACTCGATCGCCTGGCGAAGGCGGCAAGCGAGTCCGAACTCATCGAACTGATTATGGATGAAGCTGAAAAGCGTGGTTTTGCTCCCTCAAAGGAGCTCGTGAGGGCTGGTCTTTCCGACCTCGGCGCCATCGTTCAACAGGTCGCTGGTGGCGACGAACTTACGGAAATGGAACTGGAAATTGTCTCCGGGGGCTACGACCAGGTTCGTGGCCCGACCGATTCATGTGGTCGCCCCTATGTGTCGACTCCGAAGCGAGGCTGACCTACTGCTCCTGCTTCTCTGACGTCTAGTCGGTGCCCGTTTTGCACGGACTGTTTGTACCGAAGCCGCGGACCTGTTCACCAAGTCCGCGGTGCTCGTCGTTTGTGACGGGCCGCGCGGAGCTCGTTTCGACCGGATCTCGCGGTCGGTTTCGGCAGGTCGACTTAGGGTCCGAAGCGACCTCGGACCGGCGGATGCGCGGTACGATCAGGCCCTCAACATTTCCATCATGCGGTTGAATCGTTCTCCAGCCAGAGACAGGCCGTCGAGCACAGCGTCATCCAGCTCGTCAGCTGTTTCCTCGGCGATACTGACCGCCCTGTCGTCGTAGCCGAGCCGTTTGACTGTGCCCCGCAGGCGATCGGAAAGGAAGGTGGCGAGCGCACGATAAAAGCGCATCCCGAAGGCCGGGTCCCGATCGATGTGGGCTTCGATTGCAGCCTTGGCGACGGAGAGAACCTGCGCAGGGCCGCGTGCAACGACCGAAGCTGAGGGTGGAGCCCTGTCGATGAAGCTCATCTCGCCAACGATTTCTCCGGGCAGCAACCGCGCCACTTGTCCAATGCCGCGAACCTCCACATCCAGTTCACCGGCAAGCAGGACGAACAGGGCGGGCACGGGTTCGCCCTCGGCAATCAGCACATGGCCGTCCGGCAGCAAACGCCTTTCGCCCGCTCGGGCCAGCCATTCCACATCCTGATCCGTGAGTTGGCCGAGAATATAAAGTACCTTTCGCATGCGGCTGGTCCTCAAAGCTGTTGTCGCTGCGCAAGGCGAGCGAAAGCGCCGTCCTTGCGCATGAGATCGTCGTAGGCACCATCCTCAACCAGCCGACCACGCTCCATGACGAGGATTCGATCTGCGCGCCTTATGGTCGAGAGGCGGTGTGCCACCATGATCCGCGTCGCGGAAAGGCTGGTCAGCGTCTCCATCACCAGGGCCTGGGTGATGTTGTCGAGAGCGCTCGAAGCCTCATCGAGCAACAGTACGGCAGGATTGTTGACCAGCGCGCGGGCGATCAAGAGCCGCTGGCGCTGTCCTCCCGAAAGGCTTGCCCCGCCAGCCTGCGTTACGGTGTGATAGCCCATCGGCATCGCGTCGATGTCGCGATTGAAACCCGCCATCGTTGCGGCGTGGCGGGCTTCGTCAATTCCGCGTCCGCTGGCACCGACGATGTTGGACAGGATGGTTCCGGAAAGGACCTGGCCGTGCTGCAGCACCACGCCGATCTGTCGGCGCACGGTCTCGGCGCGCAAGGTCGCAAGTGGCTGATTGTCGTATAGAATGTCGCCGCCTTCGGGCACGTCGAAAGCCATCAGCAATCTCAACAGGGTCGACTTGCCGCTGCCGGAAGCCCCGACAATTGCGACGAAGCTCCCGGGCTGGATGTCGAGGCTCAAGCGGTCGAGCACAAGCGGCGTCTGTGGCGTGTAGCGGAAGGACACCGAATTGAGGCTGATGGCGCCTTGCAGCTTGCCGGCTTCGCGCGCCGAACTGGTGGTTTCGGGCTGAGCCTCGAGAATGGGCTTGGCGCGAGCGAGATGCGGCAAAGCGGAAAGTAGCTGGGTTGTTGAAAGCGCGGTGAAGGTCAGAGCTTCCATGAATTGGCCAAAGGCCGTCGAAAAGGCAATCAAGGTGCCGGCGCTCATCGCCTTTGCGGCTCCCCCCTCGGCAAGTGATTGCTTCAGGAAGTAGGCCGCAAGGCCATAGACGATGAGGTTTGCGAGGAGCGGGTAGCTATTCGTGAATACTTCCGTGAGGTTACCCCAGGCGAGCTCCTTGTGCCGTAAACGCAGGAGCTTCGCATAGTGCGAGAGCCAGACGTTGAAAGCTCGTCCTTCCGCCTGTCCTGCCCGAAGCTTCGCCATGCCGCAAAGCATTTGCAGCGTCAGGCCGCTGACGCCGTTCTCCACGACCGCCTCGCCAGCCTTGATCTGCCGGCGGGCAATCGCTGTTAAGGTCAGCGCGCCGAACACCGCGAGCAGAACTGCAACGGCGGCAAGTCTGGCGTCATAAAAAAATAGGAGCATGAGGCTCGGTATTCCGGTCGCTGCTCCCATGAGAACCTGAAACGCCGAGGTGGAAGCAATCGCGCGAGCCCTTTGTATGCTGAGAGCTCTCGTCGTCAGGTCACCGATGGTGAAACTCTTGAAAAACCGTGGCGAAAGCCGCAACAGTCGGTCGAACAGAGCCGTCTGCGCGCGAGGATCGAGCCGCCCTTCAATCTTCAAGGCCGCCCACCCCTGAAGCGCGGCAAATGCGGTGCTTCCGAGTGCTGCTGCAAACAGCAGGAAGCCGATCTGCACGATGGATGAGACATCCGCCTGAGGAATGGCGTTGTTGAACATCTGTTGCGTGACGATCGGCAACAGCAAGGCGAGCAACGCGCCCGCGGTCGCAAGAACAGCGATGTGAAGCCCGTCGGCCCTGCTGCCTGAGGTGGCAAACTGCACAAGTGCGCGCCATTCCCGGGCGCCGTCCGGAAGGGGCGCGTGCAGCAGGAAGGCCTCGCCCTCCAGTTCTTCAGCGAGGGCCGTTGTGACCGGATACGAACCCTCCGTCGTGACCAGGCGGTATCCGGAGAAACCCCCGGGGAGAAGAGCCACCTCCTGCTCCTGTAAGCGCGACAGCATGACGCCCTGCGAACTCGTCTGCCAACCGTGGCGCAACTGAACCTTGCGCAGGCGGATCCCAGCGCTGGCGAGGATTTCGGATGCGTTGCCGCGCGCCCGGGGTGGCATGGCGACGCCGATGGAGGCGAGAAGCGTTCCTGCCACTCCCTGTGGCGGCGCAGGGCCATCGATGACGGCGGCGGCGAGGTTGGCGATCGACATGATTACTGGCTCCGAACCAGGCCCGCATATACACCTGCGCGCGCCATGAGCCGGTCATGATTTCCCCGCTCTATGACACGCCCGCGCTCCAGCACCAGGATCTCCTCGCAGTCTCGGATTGTGGAAAGGCGATGGGCGATGACGAGGCAGGCGCAGCCGCGTCGTCTAAGATTGGCGTCGACGATCTGTTCCGTCAGGGCGTCGAGCGCTGAGGTGGCTTCGTCGAGAACAAGCAGGCGGCTGTTACGGGTGAGTGCGCGGGCGATCTCCAGCCGTTGTCGCTGGCCGCCTGAGAAGTTCATTCCACCCTCGAGGACGCGCGCCTCAAGCCCACCACGTGCCATGACCTCCGCGAGCAGTTCCGCGTCGCGCAACGCTTCCATCAAGACATCGTCGGAGAGCGTGTCATCCCAAAGCGTGAGATTGTCACGCACTGTTCCATCAAACAGAAAGATGTCCTGATCGACATAGGCCATGAGCCCAACCTTTGTTGCCGCGTCGAGGGCTGTCAGCGGATGACCGTCAATGCAGATCTCGCCTGTCCATGGGACCGTAAGGCCGGCCGCCAGACGCCCGACGGTGCTCTTGCCGGAGCCGGAACCTCCCACCAGAGCGATGCGTGTTCCGGGATGGAGGTCGAGCGAGAAATCGTCCAGTATTGGTGCTGACAGGGGAGCGTAGCCGAAGGAGACATTTTCGATCGTCAGTCGCCCCTGTGGGGCCACGGTCAATTTGACGGGGGCGGAGGGTTCGGGAAGGGGATAGCGGAAGGCGTCCTCGAGTTTGGAGAGATCGGCCTTGGCGGCCTGAACTTGTGTGGAAAGCTGCGTCAAGCGCGCGATCGGCGTGGCGACGCTTCCAAGCAGGGTCTGGAACGCGACGAGGTCGCCTGTGGTCATGGCGCCTTCCATCACCCGAAACGCGCCCAACATCAGAACAAGCGCGGTCGTGAGGCCCGAGAGAAGTTTCGGGACGACCTGGATGAGTTGCGACGCGGCCATCTGCCTCTGGATGGTCTTGAGCGCATTGGCCTGGTAGCCGGACCAGGCGGCAAATGCGTCGTCCTCCTCTCCGTTGGCCTTGAGCGTCTCGATCGCTGAAAGCGTGCCTACCGTTGCCCCTTGCAACTTTCCGGCCGCGGAGGCGACAGCGGCGCTATCCTCTTCGGCGCGCGTGGTGTTGAACCAGACGGCAACACCATTTGCGGCCGAGAGCCCGATTGCCAATCCCGCCAGAACGGGATCGTAAAGCAGCATGGCCAAGCTGAAGAAGACGACGGAGATCAGATTGAACGCACTTGTCGCGAGATCACCCGAAAGAAGCCGCGCCATGCGCTCCCCCGCCTCGACCCGGTTCATCAGGTCACCTGGCTGACGCTGCAGGAAAAATGCAAGGGGGAGGCGGAGCAAACGCTCGAAGTAGCGGGATGATGCCACGGCCGCAAGTTTGGCTTCCAGCCGCGCGAGATAGAATTGCTGCACGAAGGTGAGTCCACCGCGGACAAGAGCCGTCAAGCCCATGGCGATGAGCAGAGGAGCGAGCCAGCTTTGCGCTTGGCGGCCGAAAATGTCATCGACCAGAATCTTCGAGAACGCAGGTATGACGAGGCCCGGGATCGCCAGCAAGAGGCTTGCAAGGAGCACCATTGACAGTCCATCCCGGGCACCAGCAAGGCGCGTGCCCAGCATGGGCAGCAGCTTCGACGGAGCGCCTTTCCGCACGAAGTCGGGGCCCGGCTCGAAGGCAAGCAACACGCCGGTGAAAGCCGCGTCCACTTCCTCACGCGAAAGAACGCGACGCCCTTGTGCCGGATCGTTGATAAGATACCTGCCGCGTCTTATGCCTTCGAACACGACGAAATGATTGAAGTTCCAATGGAGGATGGCCGGTGCGCGGATCTCTGACAACTGGCCGACTTCCTTGCGGAAGCCTTTGGCGATGAAGCCGTGGCGGCGCGCAGCCTTGAGAATATTGCCCGCATTGGTGCCGTCTCGAGCGACCCCGCATTCTTCCCGCAACTGCTCTAGCGGCGCCCAGCATCCATGGCGAGCCAGCACCATCGCAAGCGAGGCGGCGCCGCACTCGACAGCCTCCATCTGCAAGATGGTCGGTGTCCTGGCCGTCAGTTTCGCATTGGTCCGTCCTGCGCTGGCTAGCCATCGCCTCATGGCTCTATGCTCAGCCATTTGCGCAGTGCAGGGAGTACCAGATCGATCGGACGACGACGCTCGTAAGTGATCTCGGATGCGACGGTGGTGCCCGAGGTAATCGTGACCGGCGGCGTCTTGCCTGAGGTCCACAGCCATCGACCGTCGTCGTCGACCTGCAGGTTCAGTCGGGTTACATAGGGTTGGCTGCCGGCCGCCAATTGCTGGACGAGCGCCTGGTTGGAGAGCCAGGCTTCCAATCCGTTGGCTGCGACCGGATAGTCGGAGCGCTCCAGGACTTCGCCACGGATGCTGCCCCATTCTTCCTTCCGCACGGCGTCGGGCGTGATGCGAGCCTTCATCCCCGCGACGACCTTCTTGCCATCGGCGGTCGGTAGGAAGACGAGGGCTTCCAGCCCACCCCCATTCGTCTCGATCGAAACGATCTGCGCTCCAGCCGCGACGACGGAGCCCGCCGCCTGCTTGACCGCCACCACGCGCCCTGCAACGGGTGCGGTCACAAGATTTTCCTGCTGCATTCGCGCTTCGGTCAGTGCCTTGCGCCGTATCGCATCGTTGTAGGCAGCCTCAAGCTCCTTCAAGGCGGTTTCGCGAGAAAGGCGGAGTTCCGCGAGTTCGCTATCAAGCTTGGAAAGCGCGAGTTCGACGTCGCTCACCTGCTTCTGAGCGTTGGCGAGGGACACCCGTTGATCCTGCAGGCCGCGCGCGGATACAACGCCTTGGGTCTGTAGCTTCTCGATACCGGGCATCGACTTCACCAGCCACTGTGCGTGCTGGCGGGAAGCATCGAGGTTCGTACGAAGAGCGTCTTCCTGTTCCGCCTTGATGACCTCGCGGCTACGCATCTCTGTCAGGAACAAGGCTTGCCGCCGGGCGAGTTCCCCGCGCTTCTCCTCGATCTCCTGATCAAGGTTCAGCAACTGACGTTCGCTGCCGGCCTGCTCAATTCGGGCAACCACCTGTCCCTTGGCGACGATTTGTCCTTGAGCCGCCAATATCTCCGTGAGGACACCGGAGGCCAGCGTCATCGCTTCCTGTACGCGTCCCTCACGCACGACCAGAATTCCCTTGCCAGAGATATTGGACGGTAAGGAGCCGAAGATACCCCACAACAGGGCGCATAGAATGAGGAAGCCGAAGACGGTGATGCCGGCCCATCCCCTGGCATTCACCAACGGCAGCGCCGTGTCCAATTGTTCAGGGGAGGAAAGGCGGTCGAGAGCCGCCTGACGAAAAATCTGTCGAGACATGAAGATCTATCTCGCAGGCAACTTGCTGCGATCGATTGGTATCTCCGCCAGTTGATCGGTCTTCTTCGGTCCGCGATCGAACTGGCAGAGAAGGTCATCGATCTCGATGGCGGACAGGGGTCGAGCCGTGCGGGGGGCGTGGCCCGGCTCAGCGTCGATGGCCGTACCTCTTTTGCTCGTTGAACGCGTGACCCCGTTGCGGCGCAGCGTCAACTCTTCGCCATAGAGGAACGCGGCCGAGACCGATTGATCGGGTTGAACCGTCAGAAAGGCAATGCCGCCGCGAATGCCCATCGTCGCGGTGCCCGCCGAAATGGCAACCGGCTGCTCCTTGGAGAGCTTGCCGCCAACAAAACGGAACACGCCTTTGGTGACCGACAGCGCAATCTTGCCGGTGCTTCGGTCCGGATCGTAGACGAAGGTGTCGAGCACGACGTCGCTGCCGGGGCCGATGGAAAAGGCGCTTCCGTCGGCAAACAGCAACTGCGCGCGCCCTTCCGCTCCGGTCACGATCCGCTCATTGGCACGCACGGCGGCGTCCACACGGATGATCCGCTCGCCTTCACCGATCACTGTTGGTTGAACGGCAGCCGCAGTGCCGATGTCACGCGCCACAACTGGCTCGGTGAGCAACAGCAGCAGCAATACGCTGGCAAAATGCCGCTTCATGGCTTCGACCGATCGATGATGCGCAGCCGATCGAGGGCAACGCGCTTTAGCGAGGGGGTAGCGGCATCGTTCCGGGCGACCGTCGCGTAGTAGATCCGAGCCGCCTTCTCGGAGCGAATGCTCTCGTAGAGCTGCCCGAGCTTCAATTGCGCGCTCGCATCTCCCGGCGCGGCGATCAGGCGCCGTTCAAGGACAGCGATTGCGCCTTCCGGATCACCGCGCGCTTCAAAGAGCCGAGCGTCAGAGAGTGCCTCTTCGGCATCGACCGGAGTAGCCACGAGTAGGGCCAAGAGCAGGAAGCGCAAACGCATGGGGTTCCACCACAGGGATTGATTGCGACGCAACTTAAGCGACCGGCGTTCCCTGGCTCAACGCGCGAAAACTATGCGCGAGCCTCAAAAACTATGGAATCCGAACCGATCACATTGGCAGTGCCGGCGGCCGTCCTCACAATCGGCTTCATGTCCTCGCGCCTGAAAATACTGCTGGCTCCTGCCTGTCTGCTCACTCTTATTCTCGTCTGGAGAGCCTTCGATCCCGGTGAACTGCTCGTCCGGGCGAGGGTGATGGTCTTTGATGCTTACACAAGGCTGCAGCCGCGCAGCTTCGAAGCCGCACCTGTCCGCATCGTCGACATTGATGACGAGAGTCTTCGGCGTCTCGGCCAATGGCCGTGGCCGCGCCGGGTGCTCGCCGAAATCACCGACCGGCTCAATGAAATGGGTGCGGCGGCCATCGGCTTTGACAGTCTGTTTGCTGAGGAAGATCGCACGGCCCCGAAGTTCCTGGCGCAAGCCTATCCTGATATAAAAGCACTCGCCGGGCTGCCCGACCCCGACGACCGTTTTGCCGATGCAATCACGAGTGCGGCCAACGTCGTCATGGGCTACGGATTGTCGATGGATGCCAATCAGGCGACGCCAGCATTGAAGGCCGGCTTTGCGTTTTCGGGTCCTGACCCCGCCGCCTTCCTACCCAAGTTTGAAGGCGCAATCGTCAATCTGCCTAAACTGGATCAAGCAGCGGCAGGGTCAGGTGCGTTTGACTTCTATCCTTCCGATGGGTTGATCGTGCGTGCCGTGCCGATGGTGTACGCCTTGCGCGGCAAGCTCTACCCCAGCCTGGCCGCCGAACTGCTTCGCGTGGCACAGGGCGCCGGATCTTACACGCTGAAGGCCCAAGACGGTGCACTCACGGACATGCGCATCGGTGAGTTTACCCTACCGCTGACTGCGCGCGGCGAGTTGCGCATGCACTTTTCCCGTCCCGAGGGCGTGCGCTACCTTTCGGCTTGGAAACTGCTCGCAGAAAGCGCGCCACCGGAGCTGATTGCCGGGCATATCGTGCTCATCGGCACCTCGGCAACCGGCCTCAACGATATCCGTGCTTCCAGTCTTGATCCGACGATGCCCGGCGTCGAAGCCCATGCTCAGGCAATCGAGCAGATATTGCTGCAGTCCTTCCTGCAACGGCCGGATTGGGCGGAGGGGGCAGAGTGGTTGGCGACGCTGCTGCTCGGACTTCTGCTGATGGCATTGCTGTTCTATGCAAACGCTTTTTGGGGTGCGATCGCAGGGTTGGCGGCACTCCTTGTCGCCGGCGGCGCCTCCTGGCACCTCTACGTCGCCGAGCGACTGCTGCTCGACCCCGTGACGCCGGGTCTGGCGGGTCTTTTCGTCTATCTGGCCGGGTCGCTGGCTTCTTATCTGAAGGTTGAGGGAGAACGCCGGCACGTCACGGCAGCCTTTGGCCAGTATCTTTCTCCCGCTCTCGTCAGGAAGCTCGCCGCCGATCCGAGGCAGTTGGCCCTTGGCGGCGAGACACGGGAGCTTACGCTGATGTTCTGTGACGTGCGGGGCTTTACCGCTATCTCCGAGCACTTCCGCGGAAACCCTCAGGAACTGACCAGCCTCATCAACCGGTTCCTGACGCCGATGAGCGATGTGATCCTCGCCGCTGGCGGCACCATCGACAAGTACATGGGCGATTGTATCATGGCCTTCTGGAATGCTCCTCTGGACGATCCTCAACACGCCGTTCACGCGTGCGCGGCCGCGCGTGGGATGATGGCCGAACTTGAGGTCTTGAACGCGCAGCTGCCGGTCAAGCTCGGGATCGGCATTGGCATCAATACCGGCACTTGCGTCGTCGGCAACATGGGCTCCGAACGGCGTTTTGACTATTCTGCGCTTGGCGACGCGGTGAATCTCGCGTCGCGCCTTGAGGGGCAGTCGAAAACCTACGGCGTCACGGTGGTGTTGAGCGAAGAGACACTTCGCCGGAGCGGGCTTGCCGGGGTGGAACTCGACGTCATCGCGGTCAAGGGTAAGCAGGAGGCCGTACGAATCTTCACCTTGGGAGAGCCTCCGGAGGGTCATGACGCCATGCTCGCAGCCTACCGCACGCGGGCGTGGGAGGAAGCACAGGCTCTTCTGAAGCGCTTGAGCACCGCCTGTCCGGAATTCTCGACGCTCTACGCGCTCTACGCCCAGCGCGTTGCCGATCTGAGACTTCAGTCGCCGCCCGAGGATTGGGACGGTGTGTTCCGAGCGACCTCAAAGTAATCGCGGCCAGATGACTTTTTCCGTGACTTTCTGGGGTGTGCGCGGTTCGATTGCCTGTTCCGGCGATGCATTTGCTCGCTATGGTGGGAACACCGCCTGCGTGGAGGCGCAGATAGGAGGCACAAGCTTCATTCTCGATGCGGGTACGGGGCTGATGCCACTGGGACGCCGCATGGCCGGGGCGGAACCCGCAGCCTGTCATATTCTTCTGTCCCACGCCCATTGGGACCATATTTGCGGCTTCCCCTTCTTCGCACCCTGTTACGATCCGCGTTGGCGCATACACGTGCACGCGGGCAACATGGCCGCAAACGGCGGTGTCAGGCAGGTCCTAATGGGGCAGATGCAAGCGCCCTATTTCCCTGCGCCACTGTCGGCGATGGCAGCCGATATTCGTTTTACCGATTTCGACCCAGGTGAAACTCTGATCCTCGGCGATGGCGTTACGGTACGAACTGCGCCCCTCAATCATCCGGGTGGCTGCACGGGCTACCGTCTCGAATGGGCGGGCAAGAGCCTCGCCTACATAACCGATAACGAAGTGCCGCCAGGCGGCAACGATCCTGCAATTGCCTTGATGCAGGACGTTGATCTTGTTCTATTTGATGCCGCTTACACGCAAGCAGAATATGAAAGCCGCAAGGGATGGGGCCACTCCACCTGGCAAGAAGGTGTGCGGCTTGCAAGAGCCGCCGGCGCAAGGAAGCTCGTCCTGATCCACCACGATCCGGCGCATGACGACGAGTTCATGGCCAGGATCGAACGGGCAGCCCAAGACAGGTGGCCTCGCGTGTGGGCCGCACGAGAGGGCGCGACCATTGTTCTGTAGCCGGTTATCCGGGATGAAGTATCGCGCTTATCCGTGCGCCAGTTTTCGCGCATGACGGCGTGGAGAACTTCCGAAGCGTTCGCGATAGGCAGCGATGAAGTTGTTCGCATGCCCGTAGCCTACATGGAAGGCGATCTGCTTGAGAGGCATGTCCGTTTCCTCAAGCATCGTACGCGCGGCGGCGAGACGGGCCTCGCGCAAGTAACCGAACATCGTCGATCCGTAGCTCTCGCGAAAGCCTTGCGTCAACCGCCGCTGGCTGAGGCCTGCCGCCTCCGCAAGCTCCGAAAGCGAAGGGGGTTGGGCCAGGTTGGACGAGAGGATCTGCGCTGCCCGCGCGACGGCCTCGCGCTCGCGCACGCTGAGGCTCGCTTCACTGTCTCTCGCCTCATCAAATGCGAGCGTTGGCGCATGCAGTGCCAGTATCTCCAGCAGCTTGCCCCAGCGATAGATATCACTCCCGTGACCCGCAATCGGTGGTGTCGCCAACAGATTGAGGTTCGCGACCAATAGCTCCGGCGTGCGGCGCAGTGCGGGTCGCTCGAGTTCCAGTGTATGAGCGGGAAGATTTGTCAGCCGCGCAAGGCAGGAAACCGCGGCTCGGTAGCCGACGATCAATGTGCGTGTCCTTGCCGGAAAGTGCATATGTACTGCGCCAGGGCCATGACTATGCCAGCCGAAACCTGCGTCCAGTCGAAGAAGGCCAAGAGATGCGTGACCCGTCAGCGCAAAGAGGCAGGTCAGCGAAGCCTCCTGAGCGCCGCACAGGAGATCCAGTCTTCCTTCCTGGTCGGCTTCCACGAGGATGATGTAAAGTTCAAGTCCTTCGAATTTGCAGCCGTGATGCACAAGCCCGGTAATCCCGTCTGCAGAACGGATCTGATGGTACGGAGAAAATGCCGCCGAACCATCGAGCGTCAGGGCATCAATCCTCATCGAGCGATCTCCGAATGCAACGTGACGACACAAACCGCCGTCGGTCACCGAGGCAGGCTCTGATGTTCCCGTTACGACTGGGGAGATCTTTGGGGCGAGAGGGCAAGGCTTTGCAACAATTAGCTTTTTTCGAATGCGCGAATTGTCTGGTGATGCCATGGAACCGGCAATCCGTGCCAAACATCGGCGATGTGCCGTGATCTTGTAGGTGGCTGGAAAGCGGGACTGACTGCTAGGTCCGTTTATGGGGTACGGTTTTCAGCCGAACGAAGCACTCAACCGAGGTCGAGCGAACGGCTCAAGAGCGCAGCATCGAGCCGCCCGGAATCGACATACCGAATACAGGTCTTGGGCGCCTTCCAAAGACGATCATCTTGCGCCGCTGTGACAAGCCGCAAGGCGAGCGCCGTCGACGGAAACGAATGACACTCTTCATCCTGCCCTCACGCGTTCGCCACTGTGACCATGCGATTGGCGACGGTCAGGCGATCAGCGAGGGTGCGGGCGAAAAGTCGATGGGCAAGAACGGCGAGCTCCGGGTCGTTCTTCTCCAGAGCCTTGAGCGTTTTCCGGGTCAGTCTGAAAAGGATCGCCTCCCTTTCAATGAACACGTCGGCGGTGCGGGTTCCTCCGAGATAGAAGGAGATTTCGCCGAGCACGGCCCCTGATGTCATGCTGCGCAGGCGCAGAATTCGTCCGTCGGGCAAGTTGAGCTGTACCCGCACCACGCCACGCCCCAGCAGGAAGATGTCGTCTGCCTCCTCTCCGGCCGTGATCAGCCGTTCTCCCACCTTCCGTTCGAGGCGCTCCATAGCCGCGATGAGCGCGGCAAGCCTTGGATGATGGCCGAGTGCCTTGACAAACTGGGCGGCGACATCGCTCTCGCCATGTTCGTGGCATTCGGCCGCGATCAACCGCTCTTCGCAGTCTTCGAGCGCGTGGTCCAGATCGACGGCAAACGTCACGCTGAGGGTATCCGGACTGGACTTCAGGGCAGGGCCGAGCATGGCCTTCACCGCCGGCGGTAGCGACGAGAGAGTGACCGAAATTCCTTCTGCGGCCAAAAGGCTGAAAATCCGCGAAAAGCCGGCAACCGCGGCTGAGTCCGTTCCGCTGATGTGTCGGAAGTCGAGAACCAGGAAACGGAGCGGCGGATCGTCGTCGATACGACGCTTCACGGCATCGACCACCTGTCCCATTGTGCCGAAGAAGAGATAATTGTGAAGTTCCAGGATATGGACGAGGTCGCCGTTCTCATCGAGAACGCGGTTCGCCATGTGCGAACGATCGGTGCGGCTGCGCCGATCCCGTCCGCTTGCGGCAAGGCGGATGACGGGGAGCCGGGCATAGGTATAGACGAAGGTTGCCAGCGAGGCGGCAAGCCCCACCGCCATACCGGCCATGAAGCCAAAGGCCATCATCGATACGACGATCGAAAGCACCACGGCCCATTCCAGCCGGGGCAGCGCCCTTCGCGTGGCGACCGCCCAGTCGTAGAGGAGTTCCGAGCCGAGCATGATCATCAGTCCCGCGGCGACGAACAGCGGGATGCCGGCGGCAAGCGCGGTGGCGAAGGGGAGAGCGAGCGCCATGATGGCCGCGGTTGCAAGGCCGGCGGACCGATCCGTGACCCCCAACCGGCGCGCCAGCAGCGTCATGCCGAGGCCGGTGAAGCCCGAGGCGCCGCTGATGAGGCCGACGGCCACGTTCGCCTGGCCCGCGACGCGCAGTTCGGCATTCGCGTCGATGTCGCGACCGACGGCGGCCTCAAGGCCGCTCGTATTGAGAAGCATGCCGGTCATCGAGATGAGCGGGAGCGAAACGAGCATCGGCGCGACCGACAGCACGGCCGACCAGTCTGCGGCTGAGACGATCCAGAGCGGGGAGGGCAGGGCAAGGCCGCCGGAGTCCGAGATCGCCGGCAGCCATCCCGACGCGCGTGCCGTTTCGATCGGCATGCCGGCCAGAACAAGGGCACCATAGAAGAGGGCGATGGCGGCCAGCATGACGGTCGGCGCCGCGATCGGGCTCGGCAAAAGACGAAGGGCGGCGGCCAGGGCCACTGCAAAGATCAGCGCCGGGATGAGGATGCCGAGAGCCGAGGGATCGGCGAGGGACTGGAGGATCCTTGATGGATCGGTACCAGGGCCGATCATTACCAGCGCTCCCTCGATCAGCAGCCAGCCGGAGCCGGCGAGGAAGCCCGCCACGACCGGGTAGGGTAGGAAGCGCACCAACGCGCCGAAGCGGAAGCGGCCGGAGAGGTAGAAGATGGAGCCCGTCGCCAGTGTACTGACGGCGAGGATTGCGAAAGCCGTGGCGATCTTCTCCTCCGGATCGGCGGCGATCATCGATCCGGTTGCCGCCGCCACAGCCGAGGCAAGTATGGCGATGCTGGTCTCCTGGACCTGCGCCACGCTGGTGGGCAAGCGGCTACGCAGCGACACGTAGACTGCGAGGATCACGCAGCTTAAGAGCATGACGCTGACGCCGGCTGCGAAGCCGGCGGCAAGCGTGCCGGAAAAGACAAGCGCTGCGAAGGCAACACTGGTGCCGAGGCCGTCGATACCGGCAACCAGGCCGAACATGACCGAGGACATGGGTTTTCCGGTCACGGCGTTCACCTTCGTCCTTGCGGCCTTCAACATCATTCGACTTGCCAAATTGAGAGGATCGACGGGCGAAGTGTGTCCTGCGAACGGCAGGCGCCCATGATCACCAACGCCTTGCCGCGATCAGCGCGCATCCGGCCGCGGAAGACCACACCCAACGCCACGGTTTGCGCTGGCGCAGTGCGATCTTCGGCAGCCTGCCCAGGCACACTGGTTTACATTGCCGCTCCCCGCAGATGGCGAGGAGCACGAGTGCGCTCGTCAGCCGTGGGCTGAATGCCGGCGCGCGTAGCTTACTTGCAGGGAGCGTTCTCCTTTTTGGCGCGTTCCCATTGTTCCCAGGCCGACTCGATACCTCCCGAGACGAGTTCCAGCTCGAAGTCCTGAAGTTCTTCGCCTCCAGCGGCTTTGCCGATCAGGCTGCCGAGATCGGCAAGACCGGCCTTGACCTGTTCGGCATCCAACATGATGTTCCGGGCCCCAGCCTCATCCAGAATCAGCTCGATCAGTTCGGCTTCGTTTGACGCAACTGCGAGACGGCCGAGCGCCTCTGAGTCCTTGCGAAGAGTGGAGTAAAATTCGATTGCTTGGATATCGCTCACAGTATTCTTCCTCAGCATCCAGGGTTATCCGGCGCCGCCTCACACGTTGCCGAGACGTGCCGTTTTCGATGTCCCGATCTTCGGGGAAAGCAGCCATTCATGAAAGCGTGCGGCGCTATGGCAAGTGTGGCAGCTTCTATGATTTCCGGTTCACGGGAGACGGGTTTCATAGCTGCATCGACGATTTCATAGTTTGCGAAAGGGCCGCGTCGACGTCCCCATCCAGCCGCTTTGAGGGTCTCACATCTGCAACGCCACCGGCTTTGCCTCGGGGGGGCTTACTCAATCAATTGCTGAGTTGCCCAGCTATCTGCTCTCGCGTCTCTTCTGCCGTTCAAGTCCTCTTGTGCTTGCCCGTAAGCCACGGAGATGGCGCGGAACTTGATGGTTTGCCAAAGGATATAGTCGCGAAGCAGGTCTTGGGAGACGAATAGATCGCCACGATTGCCAGGAAGGCTCCAAACGAGAAGTCCTTCCGATTTTGCCCGGGAAAATACCCTCTGCACATGGCCCCGCGACAGGGTGTGCCGGGTTGAGACGTCACTTGCAGGGAGCGGTCCGAGGCAGACCGGCCGATCAATGCCCTGAAGGCCGGCCGGCACCCGGCAGATGAGCTCATGCAGGATATTGCTTCCGGACTCCGTGCGGACGAACAGATCCACGCTCGCCGGCGGCTGCGCCCAATCCGGATCAAAAACAAGGGACCGAACAGCCAGGGGATGGATGCGCGCAAGCAGGCGCTGGTCGCTGCCGAGACTGGACGCTCGATCGCCTCCATCGAGCCGGTCGAGGGCCGAAAGATGGTTTGCCAGCCATTGGCCAATCATGGTCTCGCCGTAGACACTCAACTGCAATGGCCTGACGCGCCTGTCCTTGCTTTCCTGCGGTACAAGCAGGCCGTAGGCACCCATTTCGGCCAGATGGGCCGTAAGCGTGTTCTTGCTGAAGGGCAGCTCTGCCGCAAAGAACTCGATGAGTGAACCGGCCGTCAGAGGCGGACGCGTTTCATCGTGCTTTCGCTCAAAATGAAGGGCAATGATTGCCTGCGTGATCAGCCACTTCTGCATGCTGGCGACATAGCGCACCACTCTCGGCGCGACATCGTGCATCGCGAGCAGCTCTTTCGCCGCATCCCGCAAGACTGCAAAGAATGCGGCCCCGCCACTCCAAGTCATCGGACTGAATTCGTCTTGCGATCCTAAAGGCATAGTTGTGTCTGTCGCACCACAGGTTTGGGCATCCCCGGCATTACTACCCGTCCAGTTTTGCATCACTATGTCGTTGAGTCACCCGTGTGACTCAATTTTGGGTACACCTACCCACAGCCTGCTTCCTTTGTTGATCACGTTCTTCCCCTGTCGCTATGAGTGACCAGCTTTTGGGGGAAATACTGTGAATTCAATTCTCTGTCGCCTGCGCGCAGGCTGAACAATCGCCCTGTCGAGGCCATCGGTTGGTTGCGGTTCAGGCGGATTTCAACCGACTTAACGAACTTGCCCGTCCAGCGCGTCCCATGACGATGTCATGGGACGCGCTGGGTGCATCCGTCGTTTCATCACCGCAACAACGCCCCTTTAGGCAAAATCGAATGTTCAACAGCCCGCCGCCTACCACCGCGTCTGCTTCTGTCGCTCTGCCGATGATGGTCTTGAGACTATTGCAACTGTGTTTCCGAGCGCCACGGGCGCTCAGAATGCTTGTCGTGGGTGTCGCCGTGATGTGCGGGTCGGCGGGCGGGGTGATGGCTGCTCCGTGCACGCCGAGCATTTCCTTTTCGAGCGTCGGTTTGGCGGTCGCAAGGAACTTCAATTCCTGTGATGTCGTCTTTAACGACATCCCCCCGATCTGGGGCGGGCTCTACAAGGTCCAGGGAACTCATTTGGACTATCAGCCTCCGGTCGGGATTGTGGACGACGGTACGTTCCGCAACCCCAAGCCTGACGACCCGGTTGGTACAGCAAATGCCAGTTACGGCTTCACTTTCGACTCGTCCACCGGCACCTACACAATCAGGCTGCTCGAAATCCTAAACCCGGTCGCGACATCGGACACGATCGTACTTTACAGTCACGACGCGGGCGGAGCCCCGCACGACGGGAGCGTCGTGAGAGCCACCCAGACCAACACGATCTCAGTCACTCTGCCGAACGCCTTCCCGACTATCAGCAGCGTCAGCCCCACAACCGGCTCGCCAACGGGCGGAACCTCGGTGACCATCACGGGGACTGGATTTACTGGCGCCACATCCGTCAAGTTCGGCAGCGCCTCTGCGACAAGCTTCACCGTCGACAGCGCCACCCAGATCACGGCGGTCGCGCCGGCAGGAGCGGCTGGTCCCGCGGACATTGTGGTTACGACGGGCAGCGGGACGGCGACGCTTGCGAGCGGCTTCAACTATCTGGTTGTCCCGCCCGGCGCGCCGACGATCGGCGCGGTAACGCCGCTCGATCCGGAAGCGGCCTATGTCTATTTCACGCCGCCGGCCGACACCGGCGGCGGGACGATCACCGAATACGTTGTTACGTCCAGCCCGCACGGCAAAACCGGTGTCGGCACGGAAAGCCCGATCTTGGTCCCCGGGCTGTGGAACGGGACATCTTACACCTTCACGGTGAGGGCAAAGAACGCGGCGGGGGCAGGTCCGGCGTCAGCGGCATCGCAGGCGGTCACGCCAAAAAGCTATCACTTTATCGCCTTCAATCCGGGGCCCCAGACTTTTGGCACGACGCCGATTCTGTCGGCGACGAACACTTCAGGAATGCCGGTGGTCTTCAGTTCGACGACGCCGGACATATGCACGGTGACGTCGTATGGCGAGCTGACGTTCCATTCCGCGGGTACCTGCACGATCAATGCCGACGCAGAGGGCAACGAGGCCTATCATCCGGCGCAGGTCACACGATCGTTCGCTGTCAATCCGGCCTTGCCCGGCGCGCCGACGATTGGAACGGTAACGCCGCTCGATCCGGAAGCGGCCTATGTCTATTTCACGCCGCCGGCCGACACTGGCGGCGGGGCGATCACCGAGTACGTCGTAACGTCCAGTCCACACGGCAAGACCGGTGTCGGCACGGAAAGCCCGATCTTGGTCCCCGGGCTGTGGAACGGGACATCTTACACCTTCACGGTGAGGGCAAAGAACGCGGCGGGGGCTGGTCCGGCGTCAGCGGCATCGCAGGCGGTCACGCCGAAAAGCTATCACTTTATCGCCTTCAATCCGGGGCCCCAGATTTTTGGCACGACGCCGATTCTGTCGGCGACGAACACTTCAGGAATGCCGGTGGTCTTCAGTTCGACGACACCGGACATATGCACGGTGACGTCGTATGGCGAGCTGACGTTCCATTCCGCGGGTACCTGCACGATCAATGCGGACGCAGAGGGCAACGAGGCCTATCATCCGGCGCAGGTCACGCGATCGTTCGCTGTCAATCCGGCCTTGCCCGGCGCGCCGACGATCGGAGCAGCGACGGCGGGTGATACGCAGGCCGACGTCAGCTTCATAGCGCCGGCCTACACCGGCGGCGCGCCGGTAACCTACACTGTAACGGCGAACCCAGGTGGGGCGACCGGCACCGGTGCATCAAGTCCCGTCACTGTCGCCGGACTGACAAATGGTGTCGCCTACACCTTTACCGTCACGGCGACCAACGCAGCTGGAACGGGCGGCGCATCGGCAGCGTCGAATTCGATCACGCCGGCGGCAGCCCAGACCATTACCTTCGTCAATCCCGGCGCGCAGAGTTTTGGCACCACGCCGATCCTGACGGCGACGTCGGATTCAGGGCTGTTACCGACCTTCACGTCCAGCACGGAGGACGTCTGTACGATCACCAGCACCGGGCAATTGACCTTCGCCTCCGTGGGCAACTGCACGATCAATGCCAACCAGCAGGGCAACGCGGCCTATCTTCCAGCGGCAGAGGTTAGCCATTCCTTCGTGGTCAATGCGGTGGTACCCAGCGCCCCTCAAATTGGAAGCGCGACCGCTGGCGACACGCAGGCCACGATCACGTTCACCGCGCCGACATCTGATGGCGGGGCAACTGTCCTTGATTACACCGTGACGGTTAATCCGGGCGGCGCAACCTTCACTGGTCCATCCAGTCCCATCACCGCCACCGCATTGACCAACGGTACGGCCTACACCTTCACCGTCGCCGCGACCACCGCGGCCGGGACGGGGGCGCCTTCCGCGGCGTCGAACGCGGTGACACCGGTGGCGGCGCAGTTCATCACCTTCGCAAATCCCGGCTCGCAGACGGTCGAAACTGTCTCGACATTGACGGCGACGACCAGTTCCGGCCTGACGCCCGTGTTCACCTCGAGTACGCCTGGCGTTTGCGCCATCACCGGGAGTGCGACGTTGACACCGGTTGCCGTTGGTACCTGCACGATCAGCGTCGACCAACCCGGCAACGCGGCCTATCTGGCCGCGCCGACCGTCACCCAGTCCTTTGCCATCAACCCGCCGCTTCCAACTGCCGGTAACGTCTCCGCAACGGTCGCAGCAAACTCGACGGCCAATCCGGTCACGCTTTCGCTCTCCGGTGGCGCGGCCGACAGTGTTGCGGTCACAGCCGCTCCATCGCATGGAACCGCGACCGCTTCCGGCACAGCAATCAGCTATGCGCCGGATCCCGGCTATTCCGGTGCGGACAGCTTCACCTATACGGCGACGAACGCGACCGGCACCTCGGCGCCGGCGACCGTTACAGTCACGGTCGGCGCGCCAACCTTCGCCTTCACGCCCGCCGCCGGCGCGCTCGACGCGGGAACGGTCGGGAGGGCCTACAGCCAGTCGATCAGCGCGGCGAACGGAACGGCACCCTACCGCTACGCCATTTCGACCGGTGCGCTGCCTTCGGGTTTGCATTTTGACACCTCGTCCGGCGCGATCACGGGAACACCGACGACGGACGGCACATATGGTTTCGCGATCTCGGCAACCGATGCGAACGGGGCCACCGGCTCGGCCACCTATACGCTCGCCATCGGCCGGCAGGTTCCTGTCGTCGGCAACGTCTCCGTAACGGTCGCTGCAAACTCGACAGCCAATCCGGTCACGCTTTCGCTCTCCGGTGGCGCGGCCGACAGTGTTGCGGTCACAGCCGCTCCGTCGCATGGAACCGCGACCGCTTCCGGCACGGCAATCAGCTATGCGCCGGATCCCGGCTATTCCGGTGCGGACAGTTTCACCTATACGGCGGCGAACGCGACCGGCACCTCGGCGCCGGCGACCGTTACCGTCACGGTCGGCGCGCCGACCTTTGCCTTCACGCCCGCCGCCGGCGCGCTCGACGCGGGAACGGTCGGGAGGGCCTACAGCCAGTCGGTCAGCGTGGCGAACGGAACGGCACCCTACCGCTACGCCGTTTCGACCGATGCGCTGCCTTCGGGCTTGCATTTTGACGCATCGTCCGGCGCGATCACGGGAACGCCGACGACGGACGGCACCTATGGCTTCACGATCACGGCAACCGATGCGAACGGGGCCACCGGCTCGGCCGCCTATACGGTTGCCATCGGGCGACAGATTCCTGTTGTCGGCAATGTCTCCGCAACAGTCGCAGCAAACTCGACAGCCAATCCGGTCACACTTTCGCTCTCCGGTGGTGCGGCCGACAGTGTCGCGGTCGTCGCCGCCGCGTCGCATGGAACGGCGACCGCTTCCGGCATGACGATCAGCTATGCGCCGGATCCCGGCTATTCCGGTGCGGACAGTTTCACCTATACAGCGGCGAACGCGACCGGCACCTCGGCGCCGGCGATGGTGAAAATCACCATCGTGGCGCCGAAGCTCATTTTCTCGCCGGCGGGTGGCGACCTGCCTGACGCTATGGCGGGAGAGACCTATTCGGCGAAGGTGACAGCCAAGGGAGGCCAGGGTGGCATTCTCTACAGCCATTCGCGCGGAGAATTGCCGATAGGCATGATACTGAACGTGTCCACGGGCGAACTCACCGGCCCGCTACCCGCTGACACCGAAGTCAAAACCTACAGCTTCACGATCACAGCCCGCGACGCGATGGGCGATACCGGAGAGGCGAGCTATCGACTGGCCGTCAAGGCGCGGGGAGTCACTGTGGTAAGCCGGTCCTACACGCTGAAGGAAGGTGACACTCCACGAAACGTCTACCTGAACACTGGTGCCACGGGTGGACCGTTCACCGGCGCTGGGATCGCGTTTGTGAGGCCCTCCACTGCCGGCAGGGCCGAGATCGTTGAAGGCGAACTTGCGGCGAGCGGGGACTTCGTACCGGTTGGCTACTACCTGAAGTTCACGCCGAATCCCGGCTTCTTCGGGACGGCAGTCGTAGGATACAGGCTGGAAAGCGCGCTCGGCGCATCCAATACCGGCACGATCAGCTATGCGATTGTGCACAATGGCGAGAAGGTCGCAGCGGAGATCGACGGACTGGTACGAGACTTCGTCCGGACAAGGCAGAACCTCCTGTCGACAGCGATTGACGTGCCGGGCCTGATCTCGCGTCGCGAGATGGGCCGCGTGGGCAGCGACCCGATCTCGACCAGTATGTCACCCTCAGAAGACGGAATGACACTCGGCTTTTCGACCAGCCTGGCTCAGCTTCGTGCCACCGAAGAGGTGGGAGAGGGGGGCGAAGGCGTGGCGGCAATGTCGCCGTTCAATATCTGGATCGACGGCACTTTAGCGGTGCACAAACGTGACGAGAATGGCGGACGCTGGGGTAGTTTCGGTCTCATCTCTGCCGGCGCCGACTATCTGCTGTCGGAGAAGGCGCTGATAGGCTTGTCGTTCCACTTCGACCGCATGACCGATCCTACCGACGCCGATGCCGAACTGACCGGTATCGGTTGGCTGGCCGGTCCTTATGCTTCGTTCGAGATTGGCTCCGGCGTGTTCCTCGACACAAGCCTGCTTTACGGCGGCTCCAGGAACGACGTCGATACGGAGTATTTCGACGGTTCGTTCGATACGCGCCGGGTCATGTGGGACACGAAGTTGCAGGGGCAATGGCAACTCGGGGACGCAACCGTACTGACTCCTGCGCTGCGTGCCGTCTTCCTCAACGAGAACGTCGACGACTACAGCGTCTCGAATGGCGACGGTACCAAAGTCGACCTGCACGGGTTCACACAAGATCAGTTGCGGCTCAGCGTCGGGGCGGAACTGGAGCGGGCTTATCGGCTCGAAAGCGGTCTGCTGCTGACGCCCCGCTTCGGCGGCACAGCAGGATTTGCCGCGTTGGACAATAGCGGCGCGTTCGGAACAGTCAGCGCCGGACTGAACCTCTCTAACGAGCTCAACTGGGATTTCGACTTCTCGCTGCTCTACGGCATCGAAAGTGAGGGCGAGCAGACGGTTGGAGCAAAGGTGGGTGCTCATGTGCGTTTCTGATTGATGCTTGGTGGCGTTCTGCCGCCGTCGCGCAGCACATGCAGATCATCGTGGTCGGCACTGGTGATTATTCATAGTTATACAGCCACGTTCGTCCAGTTTTTGCGCTGACTGTCTTATTTCCTGATGGCGTCAAGCCCACCGCTTCAGTAGCCCTGCCAGAAGTGTCAGCGCTTCTGTCAGATCCTCAAACGATCGGCCGCCGAGGCAGAGCCGGTTCCCGCTCGCCTGATCGTCTCGCCCTACCATCATGGATTGGGGTCAATTTGATGCCGGCTACCGCTGCGGCGAATAGCTTGTCGTCGGTAAGGCGGTGATCACCGCGAACGCGATGCCCTTTCTCAAGCTCTTCGACCGGGCCCCACTCATCCAACCGATCTTGTTCAAGACGGCGATCTATTGGATTGCGACATTCATCGCGCGCCTGGCGGAGCGCTTCGTGCATTTCTCGCTCATTGAAGGGAACCGGCCAGTCGATTTTGCGACCCATCTGATCTCCGACTTCTCGTGGCAGCGCTTCAGCGCCATCTCTCTGGATACTCATTCTGTTCCTGATCTATGTGACGGCGTCGGAATTCAGCCAGCTCTTGGGCCCGGCAGAAATGCGGCGGCTGATGTTCGCCCATAGGCCATCCGAGCTGCAATTGAACAAGCGACTGCGCGCTCGCGAGCTTATGCGCCTGAACCGGCTCGCCGACGAACACGAGGTCGACGAGTTTCGCAATCCCGGCAGTGCTGCGCACCGCCAACTCGTGAAGATCGTTGAGCGTCTCGCGCGGGCGCCGAGGCAGCGTTGAGCGGGTCACGAAGGCCATCCGCAAGTTCCTGGTGTGGATCGAGACCCAACCGGGATCGATGCACGCAAAACCGACCAGCATCGGTTGGGATGCGGGGCCGATTGTCTCGGTTCCGTCGCGGACGGAAAGAACCAACCAGATTCGTCGGATTGATCGATTTGCTCACGGTAATCATCGCAATCTGCCTGACACCCTCTATCGGTTCTTCCGTCGAGCGAAATGGCTCTGATCGCGATGTGCCGTCAAAACAGGCGAAGCCCCTTCAGGCTGACATGTCCATCCTTGCCGATGATGATGTGATCGTGCACCGCGATGCCGAGCGGCTTGGCGGCTTCAGCAATCAGTTTGGTCATGTCGATATCGGCGCGCGATGGCGTGGGGTCGCCTGAAGGGTGGTTGTGGACGAGAATGATCGCGGTGGCCGAGAGCTCCAGCGCGCGTTTGACGACTTCACGCGGATAGACCGGTGTGTGGTCGATCGTGCCGGTCTGCTGCACTTCGTCGGCGATCAGCGTATTGCGCTTGTCGAGGAACAGGATGCGGAATTGCTCTTTGGTCTCGTGCGCCATGGCCGCGTGGCAATAGTCGATGACGGCGCTCCAGGAGGAAAGGATCTGCTTCTGGCGAAGCTCGCTCTTCAGCGTGCGATGGCCGATCGTTGAGATCAGCTTGAGGTCGAGAGCCACGGTCTCGCCGATGCCATTCACCTCCTGTAGCAGCGCGATCGGCGCGCCGAAGACACCGGCAAGCGTTCCGAACCGGCTTAGCAATGCTTTGGCGATCGGTTTGGTGTCCTTGCGCGGGATCAGCCGAAACAAGAGCATTTCCAGGAGTTCGTAGTCGGCGAGCGCGGCATCGCCCTGTTCCCGGTAGCGCGCCCGCAACCGGTCACGGTGTCCGTGGTAATGCGCTTCGGTCGCGGCCGTCTTTTGGGCCACCTTCATCCCGCCCAGCGGCAGTTCCGGGAAAAACGCCCTTTCGTCCGCCGCCAGCGTCACATCGACCTCGGAGGAGATCGGGCGTTTTGTCATGCGGCCCCGACGGTATTGACGCCGGGCTTGAAGAGGCCGGCGGGCGACAAGGTAAAGATCTCGCAGCCGTCAGCAGTTACGCCAACCGTGTGCTCATACTGCGCCGAAAGCGACCGATCGCGAGTAACGGCCGTCCAGCCGTCCGAAAGCACTTTCACATGCGGGCGGCCAAGATTGATCATCGGCTCGATGGTGAAGATCATGCCTTCGCGCAGTTCCGGGCCTTCATTGGCGCGGCCATAATGCAGGATGTTGGGGGCGTCGTGGAAAAGCTTGCCGACGCCGTGGC
The DNA here is from genome assembly GCF_037026475.1 of Ensifer sp. MJa1. Lineage (NCBI taxonomy): Bacteria > Pseudomonadati > Pseudomonadota > Alphaproteobacteria > Hyphomicrobiales > Rhizobiaceae > Ensifer > Ensifer sp. MJa1. The sequence goes on from NZ_JAKUMO010000020.1 coordinate 26,518, forward strand.
CACAGAAGTCGCGCACGACAGAGCAGCGCTCCGCTTCGGCATAGGCCTGGATCGCTTCCCCGATGGCGCCGGTGCGTGTGCCCGGGCGCACGGCGGCGATGCCGCGCATCAGGCATTCATGGGTAACGTCAAGCAGGCGCTCGGCGGCGCGCTTGATCTCTCCGACCGGATACATACGGCTCGAATCGCCATGCCAGCCATCGACGACATAGGTGACGTCGATGTTGACGATATCACCCTCGCGCAGCGGCTTGTCGTTGGGGATGCCGTGGCAGACGACGTGGTTGATCGAGGTGCAGGACGACTTGGTATAGCCGCGATAGTTAAGCGTCGCGGGCAGGGCGCCGTTGTCCATGCCGAATTCGAAGACGAAGCGGTCGATTTCGTCGGTCGTCACACCGGGTTGAACGCGTGAAACGAGTTCGTCGAGGCATCGCGCCGTGACCTGGCACGCCTTGCGCATGCCCGCAAAGTCCTCCGGTCCGTAGAGCCGGATGACGCCGGTGTTTTTGTAGGGGGCAGACCCTGCCTCGATGTAAGTCACCATTCCAGAGCTTTCATTTGTTCCAAGTCGGATTTCATAAAGCAGCGAGGGCCGCCTCGTCCACTGTCATCAGTCCGGTGGGGCGGATTTGGCGCGGTGAAACCTGACATTTGACGGCATAGGCCTCGACGCCGCGCGCCATCGCGCGGTCGAAGGCCCGTGCATAGGCTAGATCGAAATCACGGCAAATCCTGAGGCGATTGCAATCGCTACGCTGCACAAGGTAGATCATGATGGCACGGTTGCCCGCTTCGACCATGTCTCCCAGCTCATCGAGATGCTTCGCCCCGCGCGCGGTCGGGCTATCGGGAAACTCGGCGAGGCCCCGCGTGCGGCTGAAATGCACGTTCTTGACTTCGACATAGGCAAGGCCACGCTCGGGCTCGCTGAGCAGAATGTCGATCCTCGAACTGCGACCATATTTCTGTTCGCGGGCGAGATGTGGGTAGCTGCCGAGATCACCAACCAGTCCGAGCCGGATCGCTTCCTCCGCAAGGCGGTTCGGCAGGCCGGTATTGATGCCGACCAAGGTGTCGTCGGCTTCAACGATTTCCAGCATCTGGCGATACTTTCGCGTCGGGCTGTCGTGTTCGGACATCCAGATGCGCGAACCTGGCGTCGTCAGGCCCCGCATCGAGCCGGTATTGGGGCAAGATCCGGTGATCGCCGTGCCATCAGGCAGCACGGCGTCGAAGAGAAAGCGCTTGTAGCGCTGCACGAGGGTCGCAGTGGTGAGCGGCGGATCGAAGATCAAGATGCTTTTCTCAGTCGCCTTACGCCCGGGCGCGCACGTAGGAACCGGGTGCTTCCTCGAGCGAGTTCAGCGGCCCGCCAGGCTTGCGGGCGGGAACGCGCTTCTTGTCGAGTTTCTCGATCCATTGGTGCCAATGCGGCCACCAGGATCCGGGCGTCTCCTTGGCCGCCTTGAACCAGTCGTCGAAATCACCCTTCGGTGCGCCGCCGGTCCAGAACTGGTACTTGCCCTTGTCCGGTGGGTTGACGACGCCGGCAATGTGGCCGGAGCCGGACAGAACATAGGTGACCTTGCCTCCGAACGAGGCGCTGCCCAGGAACACCGAGCGCGGTGGCGCGATGTGATCTTCCTTGGTGGCGAGATTGTAGATCGGGATCTCCACGTCGCCGAGCGAGATCTTCTTGCCCGCGAGCATCATTTCGCCCTTCGAAAGCTTGTTCTCGAGGTAGCAGTTGCGCAGGTAGAAAGAGTGGTTGGCGGCGGGCATCCGAGTGGAATCGGAATTCCAGTAGAGCAGGTCGAAGGGCAGGGGCTCCTGGCCCTTGAGGTAGTTGTTGACGAAGTAGGGCCAGATCAGTTCCGAGGCGCGCAGCATGTTGAAGGCGGTCGCCATCTTCGAGCCGTCGAGATAGCCGGTCTCGCTCATACTCTGCTCGATCTGGCGGATCTGGTCCTCATCGACGAAGACCTTTAGGTCACCAGCATGGGTGAAGTCGACCTGGGTGGTAAAGAGCGTTGCCGAGCGAATGCGGTCATCGCCTTCGGCCGCATGCAGGGCGAGCGTGGCCGCAAGCAGTGTTCCGCCGACGCAATAGCCGATGGCGTTGACCTCACGCTCGCCGGTTGCCTGCTCGACGATGTCGAGCGCAAAACCGATGCCCTCGCGGGCATACGATTCCCAATCCTTCTTGGAGTGCCGCTCGTCGGGATTCACCCAGGAAATGACGAAGACGGTGTGACCCTGGTCGACAGCCCATTTGATGAAGGATTTCTGCGGGTTGAGATCGAGAACGTAGAACTTGTTGATCCATGGCGGGCAGATCAAGAGCGGCCGCTTCAGCACCGTCTCGGTGGTCGCTTCATATTGCAGCACCTGGCAGACATCGCTCTGGGCAATGACCTTGCCGGGCGTGATCGCGATGTTCTCGCCGATCGCAAACTTGCTGGTGTCGGTCTGCCGGAGCTTGAGATCACCGCGACCCGCGGCGATGTCCTCGGCAAACATCTGCATGCCCTTGACCAGGTTGGCGCCGCTCGACGCGACGGTTTCCCGATAGAGCTGCGGATTGGTGGTGACGAAGTTCGTCGGTGAAAGCGCGCTCGAGACCTGCCGCACGTAGAAGGCGGCTTTGTGCTTGGTGTGGTCGTCCAAGCCCTCGGCATCCTCGACCATGCGCTCGGCCCAGTCCGATGTCACGAAATAGGCCTGGCGGATGAAATCGAAGAAGGGATGCTTCACCCAGTCTTCGTCGGCAAAACGCTTGTCGTTGCGTTGGAGGGCCGTCGGGTCCGGCGTCACCACGTCGCCCGACATGCGATGGAGCGTGCGCGACCAGATCTCGAAGAAACTGCCCATCAGGTGGGTCTGCGCTTCCAGCGTGCGGCGCGGGTCGGAAAGCCAGTATTCCGAGACTTTGGAAAGCGTCTTGACCATGTCGGTCACCGGCTCGGCGAAGACGTCGGATTTCTGTCCTGATTCACGCGGCGCGAGCCAGGCGGATGCAGCCTTGCCGAGTTGTTCCATGGCGCGGGCGAGGTTGATGGCGAGGCTTTCGGGATCCTTTACGATGTAAGGTTCGACGGACTTCGGATCGAATCCAGCAAAGCTGTCCTTGCCGGCAGCGCCTTCCGCATTCCTGTCTGCTGTCACCCGGCTTCCTCCACAGCATCTTGTTTGTTTTGTATTTTTACATTCTGCCCGAAAATGATTACAAGGGCTAGCGCATCGTCGCGCCATCAAAATAGAGGTCTTTCTTGAGCATGCTAGCCGTCGGAAAACAGCGCTCCATCACCTGGCTTGCCGGGATCGTTCTGCTCGGCACGCTCGCAGGCTGCAACAGCCAGACGACCAACTTCGAAAATTATCCGTCGGTCTATGGCCAAAAGCCGGCTGCGACGACGCAGATGACCAACGATGAAGCCGCAAACATGCAGGCGCAGCTGACGGCACTGGGGGCAGCACGCCAGTCCGGGGCGATCTCAGAAGCCGAATATCAGCGTCGTCTGAAGGAGATGCGCGCGCTCGCCGAGCAGCACGGCGCCGATACCCTGAAAGAGATCGAGAATTAGCGCTTGCCTTTCCGGTGATTTGGACGCAAAGCGTTGAATGGCCGCAGTGACGGCCGTTCACCACAGCGCCCGTTTTCGCCAAGGTTTGAATGCCCGCGGAAGCGTGCGCCAAACGAGGTTTGGAGATGGAAGAGTTTCACAAAGTCCGGCGTTTGCCGCCCTATGTTTTCGAACAGGTCAACCGTTTGAAAGCAAGCGCGCGAGCGGCCGGTGCTGACATCATCGACCTCGGCATGGGCAATCCGGATCTTCCCACTCCACAGTCGATTGTCGACAAGCTTTGCGAGGTCGTTCAGGATCCGCGCACGCATCGTTATTCGTCGTCGAAGGGCATTCCCGGGCTGCGTCGTGCCCAGGCCGCCTATTACGCCCGTCGCTTCGGCGTCAAGCTCAACCCGGAAACGCAGGTCGTTGCCACCCTTGGCTCCAAGGAAGGCTTCGCCAACATGGCCCAGGCGATCACCGCACCTGGCGACGTGATCCTGTGCCCGAACCCGACCTATCCGATCCACGCCTTCGGCTTCCTGATGGCCGGCGGCGTCATCCGCTCGATTTCGGTCGAACCGGACGACACCTTCTTTGCGCCTCTCGAGCGCGCCGTGAAGCACTCGATCCCGAAGCCGCTAGCGCTGATCCTCAACTATCCGTCGAACCCGACGGCGCAGGTCGCCACCCTCGACTTCTACAAGGAAGTGGTCGCCTTTGCGAAGAAGCACGACATCATCGTGCTTTCGGATCTCGCCTATTCGGAAATCTACTTCAACGACGCACCGCCGCCGTCGGTGCTGGAAGTGCCGGGCGCGATCGACTGCACCGTCGAATTCACCTCGATGTCGAAGACCTTCTCGATGCCCGGCTGGCGCATGGGCTTTGCCGTCGGCAACGAGCGGCTGATCGCGGCGCTGACGCGGGTGAAGTCCTACCTTGACTACGGCGCGTTCACGCCGATCCAGGTGGCCGCCACCCAGGCGCTTAACGGCGACGGCAGCGACATTGCCGAGGTGCGCAATGTCTACAAGCGCCGCCGTGACGTGATGGTCGAGAGCTTCGGCAAGGCCGGCTTCGACGTGCCGCCGCCGGCAGCGACGATGTTCGCCTGGGCCAAGATCCCGGAAAAGTTCCGTCATCTCGGCTCGCTCGAGTTCTCGAAGCTGCTCGTCGAGAAGGCAGACGTCGCCGTCGCTCCTGGCATCGGCTTCGGTGAGCAGGGCGATGACTATGTCCGTCTCGCCCTCGTCGAAAACGAGCACCGCATTCGCCAGGCGGCCCGCAACATCAAGAAATTCCTGTCGACTGCCGACGAGACGATGCACAACGTCATCTCGCTCAACGCGCACAGGTAGTCGGAGCGGGATGAGGAAAAGTGTATTCGGTTTTCCGCCCGCATCCCGCTTGACCTATGATTTAAGACAAGAGGCGCGCCCATCGTGCGCCTCCTTCCACCACGGCTCCGCGGTCCTTGCGGTTCGCCCTCTACAAGTTAGGAAATGGCTATGGCAGATGCCCTCAAAATCGGCATTGCGGGCTTGGGTACCGTTGGTGCCTCGCTCGTGCGAATCCTTAGGGATCGTCACGAGATGCTTGCGACAACGTGCGGACGGGCCATCGAGATCACGGCCGTTACCGCGCGCGACCGCAACCGCGACCGTGGCGTCGATCTTTCCACTGTGAACTGGTTCGACGATGCCGTTTCGCTGGCGCGTGACGCCGATATCGACGTCTTCGTCGAGTTGGTGGGCGGTTCCGGCGATCCGGCCTATTCGGCTGTGAAGGCAGCGCTTGAACGCGGCATTCATGTGGTGACGGCCAACAAGGCACTGCTGGCCGCCCATGGCATCGAGCTTGCGAAGATCGCCGAAGAGAGAGGCGCGCTTCTGAACTACGAAGCAGCCGTTGCCGGTGGCATTCCTGTCATCAAGGCGCTGCGCGAATCCATGACCGGCAACACGATCTCGCGCGTCTACGGGATCATGAACGGCACCTGCAACTACATCCTGACGAAGATGGAGAAGGAAGAACTGTCCTTCGAAGCCTGCCTGAAGGAAGCCCAGCGCCTCGGTTATGCCGAGGCCGATCCGGCCTTCGACATCGAGGGTAATGACACGGCGCATAAGCTGTCGATCCTGACGAGCCTTGCCTTCGGCACGGCGATTGCGGCCGACGACATCTACCTCGAAGGCATCACCAACATCTCGATCGACGACATCCATGCGGCGGCCGATCTCGGCTACCGCATCAAGCTCCTGGGCGTCGCCCAGCGCACCGAAAGCGGCATCGAGCAGCGCGTCCACCCGACGATGGTTCCTTATGATTCCGTCATCGCCCAGGTCGACGGCGTGACCAATGCGGTGGCGATCGAGTCCGACATTCTCGGTGAACTGCTGATGGTCGGCCCCGGCGCCGGCGGCAACGCGACGGCATCGGCCGTTCTCGGCGACATCGCCGACATCGCCAAGAGCCGCCCCGGCGCCCAGCATGTCCCGGCCTTCGGCCGGCCGACCAACGCGCTGCTTCCCTATAAGCGCGCCCAGATCCAGAGTCACGAAGGCGGCTACTTCATTCGTCTGAAGGTCGTGGACCGCACGGGCGTTTTCGCGAGCATCGCGACGCGCATGGCCGACAACGGCATCTCGCTGGAATCGATCATGCAGCACTCCAAGCACCTGATGGAGGGCGGCGAACCGCAGACGATCATTCTTGTGACGCATGCAACGTCGGAGCATTCCGTTCGTGATGCGATCAAGGCGATCAAGGGCGAGGGTTATCTCGTCGGCGAGCCGCAGGTGATCCGCATCGAACGTCCGAAGGCGAACTGAAGAGGGCATAGCGCCGGAAGCCGGGAGGTCCGGGGCGCGGCGTCAACTTAAGTACCAGGATACCACAACGGATCGGAAGCCTCGCCACGCAAATGCGCTGGCGGGGCTTTCGCGTTGTGTACCTGTGCAAAAGCCCGGTTGGATCGACGATCAGAGGCGACGCCGTTCCAAAAACGGTCACGATTTTCGGGGTTATGCGCTAAGAAGCGTTAGACGCAGGCGGGTGGGCGAGCATGGAAGCATTGGTGGATCCGGTACAGCGGGCCTTTCTTGGCGTCGAGCAGTCGATCGGCGGCCAACGCTGGGTGTCGCGCCTCGACCAGGCCGGCCAGAACCGGGCGCTCGCCATCAGCCAGGTCCATGGCTATTCCGATCTGCTTGGGCGCGTGCTTGCCGGGCGCGGCGTGGTGCTCGACGAGGCATCAAGCTTCCTCGATCCGACGCTTCGCTCGCTGATGCCGGATCCGGACATGTTGACCGATTGCCGCAAGGCGGCGGAACGTTTGGAGCTGGCGATCCGGCGGCGCGAGAAGGTGGTCGTCTTCGGCGACTACGACGTCGACGGTGCCGCGTCATCGGCGCTGATGGCGCGCTTTCTGCGTCACTTCGGCCTCGAGGCAGAAATCTACATTCCTGACCGCATCTTCGAGGGTTACGGCCCGAACCCGACGGCGATCGAGCAACTGATCGACAACGGCGCCGCCTTGATCGTGACGGTTGACTGCGGCTCGACGAGCCAAGAGTCGCTTGTGGTAGCAGCGCGACGCGGCGTCGATGTCGTCGTTATCGACCATCACCAGGTGGGAACGACGCTGCCGGCGTGCCACGCGCTCGTCAATCCCAACCGCGAGGACGACCTTTCCGGACAGGGGCATCTCTGCGCCGCCGGTGTCGTCTACCTGGTTCTCGTCAACACGCTGCGCGTGCTGCGCAGTGCCGGCGATAGTCGGGCTTCATCCTTCGACCTCCTGGCGCAACTCGATCTGGTGGCGCTGGCGACGGTCTGCGATGTCGTGCCGCTGAAAGGGCTCAATCGAGCCTATGTCGTCAAAGGGCTGATTGCTGCGCGGCATCTCGGCAATGTCGGGCTTGCCGCTCTGCTTCGAAAGGCGGCAATCGGCGGCCCGGTGACGCCATATCATCTGGGTTTTCTCGTCGGGCCGCGAATCAATGCCGGTGGGCGTATCGGTGATGCGGCGCTCGGCAGCCGCCTCCTTGCCATGGACGATGCCGCAGCCGCCGAGACGATCGCAGCCCAGCTCGACGAGCTCAACCGCGAACGGCAAGCGATGGAAGCGGTGATGCTGGCGGAGGCCGAAGCCGAGGTTCTCGCCGAATACGGCACGGGCGAGGGCGCTTCGGTGATCGTGACGGCGCGCGAAAACTGGCATCCGGGTATCGTCGGGCTGCTCGCCGCGCGCATCAAGGAAAAGTTTCGCCGACCGACCTTTGCGATCGCGTTCGATCCGAATGGCCGGGGCACCGGTTCCGGTCGCTCGATCAACGGCTTCGACATGGGCAAGATGGTGCGCGCCGCAGTCGATAGCGGCTTGCTGGTCAAGGGCGGTGGCCACGCCATGGCCGCCGGCCTCACGGTCGAACGCGGGAAGCTTGGAAAACTTCGCCAGTTCTTCGAGGAGCGTGCCGAAGTGGCCGTGCGCGAGCTCGTCGCTATCCAGACGCTGAAGGTCGATGGTGCGCTTGCCGCATCCGGGGCGACGCTTGAGCTGATCGATCTCCTGGAGCAGGCCGGCCCCTACGGCTCGGCACACCCGCAACCGGTCTTCGCCTTCCCGCAGCACCGCCTGCGCGACAGCAGGCAGGTGGGTGCCAACCACGTCAAGGTGACGCTGGAGGGGCAGGACGGCAGCCGCCTCGACGGCATCGCCTTCCGCGCGACCGAGACGCCGCTCGGCGATTTCCTGCTTTCGAGCCGCGGCATGTCCATCCATGTCGCCGGCTCGGTCTCCGCCGATCTGTGGCAGGGGCAGCGCCGTGTGCAGTTGCGTGTGACGGATGCGGCGAGGGCGCTTTGAAGATGATCTCGGATCTTCTTCGAAGCGGTTCAGAAAGCCCTGGCGTGAGCGCTGTCACTGTTTCGAAATTCTTGAAGGAATCTGGAGTTCCTTCCTGCACCGCCATAATTAGACATTACGGTTCATCGACGCTCAGCCTCGCTCGATGAATCGATCGAGAACAGGTTCAATCCGGAAACGTCGCTCTCGATTTGCTTGAAGCCACGTGCAAGGTAGTACGGTGAGTTTTCAGCGCTTGCGCAGAGATAGCAGGTGTCGTGTCCCAATGCGGAAATCTCCCGTCGGGCCACGGCAATGAGCGTGGCTGCAATTCCTTGTCGCCGTGCTTCCTCTTCTACCCAAAGCGCGGCAATCCACGGGGCATATTGCGGGCGCTCGTCGAGGTCATTCTCAATCACGAAGACCGATCCGAGGTAAATGCCGTCGCTGTGTGCCACAAGTGCAAATGGGACACCGTTTCCGTCGATCATCGGATCGATGTGAGCGCGATATTGTGCCAGGGACACGTCGCTTTCGGTCCACCAGGCATGCCAAGCCCGATCGGCTATCGTGTCTGCCCAATGGGGGAAGGTCTTCAGGTTGGAAATTTGGATCATGAAAGCTCAAACGATTCGGATTTGAGTACCGAACATAAGCAGCCCAGGAAGATCGACAAGCGATTGTGCACCTGCCTGTTGAAACGCTGGCTCAGCGTGAGACGATCGGTTGAGTTGGCGCCGGCGAGGAATCGGGAGCGCACCTGGCGCACTCCGGCAGCCGGCTGACGTGGTTGAGCATTGGCACGCCCAACGGGACTCGAACCCGTGTTACCGCCGTGAGAGGGCGGCGTCCTGACCGCTAGACGATGGGCGCATCGCAGACTTGCAAGCACCGGCGCTTGCCGTATCTTCTCCACATCCTATGCCTGTTCGGCAAAAACGACGAGGAAATTCCACGCGGATGAATCCGTCCGACCGTGCCGGTTCGTTTAGCCAAGCGAACGCGCTGCGATGACAATTTGGTTTGCAAAATGTGGGGAGAGATCAACACAGTGGCACGCCCTAGGGGAGTCGAACCCCTCTTCCCAGAATGAAAATCTGGTGTCCTAACCGATAGACGAAGGGCGCACGCGCTGTGTGGGCGCCTTATAGCTAGCGAGTTTGCAGACCGCAAGCGCCAATCTCAGGATTTTTGTGTTTTTCCTGTTAAAAACAACGGGAAAAGCTCTGTCCCATGCGAAGCGGAATCGGGCACAATTGCGCCGCAGCGACGGGCCGTTTTTGTCGGGAATGCGATCAGAATTTGGGGGGGGAGATCAACACAGTGGCACGCCCTAGGGGAGTCGAACCCCTCTTCCCAGAATGAAAATCTGGTGTCCTAACCGATAGACGAAGGGCGCACGCGCTGTGTGGGCGCCTTATAGCCAGCGAGTTTGCAGACCGCAAGCGCCAATCTCAGGATTTTTGCGCTTTCCTGTTGAAAAAGAACGAGGAGAAAATTCCGTCCTCTGCAAAGCCGGGCGAGGTGGCGCAAGGTCGAAACGGCAAGAAGCTGACAGCTGCTTTGCGGCTGAAAACGACGGTCGAAATGGTGTGGGAAGGATCAACACAGTGGCACGCCCTAGGGGAGTCGAACCCCTCTTCCCAGAATGAAAATCTGGTGTCCTAACCGATAGACGAAGGGCGCACTCGCTGTGTGGGCGCCTTATAGCCAGACGAATTGATAACCGCAAGCGGCAATTTTCATTTTTCTGTAAAAAAGTGCCCGTCGAAAATCGAAGACCCTTCTTGGGGATTAACACGCTGAAACAATGGCTTGCGTCAACCTTTGCCGCGACGGCAGCGCCAGTTCCAGTCCCGTTGAGCGCCGATATCGATATGAACCGATTCCGTGTGGCAATAGGTGCCGACGCCGCCGCGGCCAGGAATGCTGCGCAGGAATTCGGCCAGATCCCACTTGCTGACGCCCTGAACCTGGATGTCCGCTGCCTCGCAGCGCGTGTGTAGCGATTGCTTCTCGCGATTGACCTTGATCGGTCTCAGGCCCGAGGTCACCATCACCTGTTTGCCGTAATGGCTCTCGACCTTTTTCAGCATTTGCATCAGTTCTGGTTTGAAGCAGCCGGCTTCGACCTTCTCGGTCTGCAGGATGAGGCCGCTCGGCGCCAAACGGGCGAGCCCCGACAGTGAGGCGACCTGGACGGACGCTGCCTCGTCGTCGGCGACATGGTCTTCGTGCTCCATGGTGTATAGCGTATTGAGTTTCACGCCCGGAAGCGAGTAGGCGAGCGAGGCCATTTGTGCCTGGCTCGCATTGCTGGTGGTTATCGTCTTCTTTTCCGCCGCGCGCAGCGTTTCCTGCTGCTGCGACTTGTCCTTGCGCTTGCCGGCAAACAGCGCCGCGAGCGTCAACGTCTTGGGGGCTTCCTTGTCGCCGCTACCTTCGCTGGCTGTCGTTGCGGCCCCCGCCGGTTCGCCTGCCGCCTGGTTGTTGACCACCGCCTGCGGTGCCGTTGCAGACTGGCCGCTGGCGGCAGCTTCGGCACTCAAGGGCAGCGGCACGGCTGCGGGAAGTGCGTCCTGGGCAGGCGAGGGGGCATAGGCGGCAACCGCCGTGTCCTGAGGAGCGCCGGTCGCCTCGTTGGCTGCGCCCTCCTGTGGTGTTGCGAGAGGCCGCGGCTGCTGCTGGCCGCCGCTGAAGAGGCTGTTGGAGGTTGCGTTCATGGCCGGCTGAACGATCGGCACGTTGCCCGTTGCCTGCGGTTGGCCATTTGCGGTCGCCTGCGTGTTCGACTGATTGCCATAGATGCTGGACGAGGCGGCTCTGAGGCCTGTGCCCTGCATCGTCAATGGCTGCCCCGCCTCAGCCGGCACGGTACCGCTTTCGGCGGTCGGCTGCGTTTGCGGGTTGCTGCCGAGCGCCGCGACCTGGGCATCCTGTACCGCCGGCTGCTGCGGTGATTCGACGGTTTGTTGAGCCGCCGCCTGCTCATCGACTTTCAGTACGCTTTCGGCATCGGCCGAGACACAGCTGCTCAAGGCCAGCAGCGATACGGACAGAACCGCCGCCCGCGTGATGGCAGCAAGCACAGAACCTTTTCCGTCCAGATGTTGCAACGTCCTATCCCCGCTCTCCGTGCATGATCGGCGAAGCCTCCGCCCAGTCATGCATTAAGTTTCAGCTCCGAAACATCGCTCAGAACAAACAAACGCACATTTCTCGCGGCGATTCGAATGAACGCCACGGGAGAAGATCAGGCCAAGTACAAAGGAGGGTCGCTGCCACGAGACATCGCGGATAGGACCCGGCATCAACGTTTCGCGCGAAAAAATACTCAACGATACGCGATTTGTAAACCGGCGCTAACCTTGAGCCCGCATGTTCCAAAATGCAAAGGCCCGGCTGAGCCGGGCCTGGATCACTTCAAGACTGCTGCTGATCCATGACTCGGCCATGCCATCCGGGGTTACCGGCGGCATGGGGCCATAGTCATCGGTCAGAATTGTGCGGAGCTTACCACGCGCCGGTATTGCCCATCGAAGCCCAGGGTTCCTGCGGCGGGCGGTTCTCACCCTTCTGCAGAATCTCGATCGAGATCCCGTCGGGAGAGCGCACAAAGGCCATGTGGCCGTCGCGTGGCGGGCGGTTGATGGTCACGCCATTGTCCATCAGTTGCTGGCAGAAGCCATAGATGTCGTCGACCTCGTAGGCGAGGTGGCCGAAGTTGCGGCCGCCGGCATAATCTTCGGTGTCCCAGTTGTATGTAAGCTCCAGGCATGGCGAAAGCTCGCCCCGTGCCCGGTCGAGATCGCCCGGCGCGGCGAGAAAGACGAGCGTAAACCGGCCCTTCTCGTTCTCGTAACGGCGGATTTCGGTCAAGCCGAACAGCTTGCAGTAGAAGTTCAAGGCCTCGTCCAGATTCTTGACGCGAACCATCGTGTGCAGATAGCGCATTGCGGTGTCCCTGTTTTGCAGAAGATGGCGTATACTTAGCTGCCAGCAAGCCAGAGGCAAGGCTGCGCCGCCATATTCATCCTCGGTCAAAATATGCCGAGGGTCTTGCGTATCCGCGGCGGGACGATGTTATTCTGGTCGATAAGAATCAGTTAACCGTATCGGTAGTCGCGCGTAAACGAGGGGCTGGGAGAGAATGGCGGACAGGACATCTTCAAAAGACGTCATGCATGGTGACGACTTTGGCAGCGACGCTCTCGACCTCATCGAAATCACCGGCGTGATCAAGTGGTTCGACGTCGCCAAGGGTTTCGGGTTCATCGTGCCTGACAACGGCATGCAGGACGTGCTGGTTCACGTCACCTGCCTCCGGCGTGATGGCTACCAGACGGTGCTTGAAGGCGCGCGGGTCGTGGCCCTCATCCAGAAGCGCGATCGTGGCTACCAGGCCTTCCGCATCCTGTCGATGGATCAGTCGACGGCGGTGCACCCATCGCAACTCCCGCCGGTGCGCACCCACGTGCAGGTGACGCCGACCAGTGGCCTCGAGCGGGTTCTGGTCAAATGGTTCAACCGCACCAAGGGCTTCGGCTTCCTGACACGGGGCGAGGGCACCGAGGACATCTTCGTACACATGGAGACCCTGCGACGCTTCGGCCTGACCGAACTGCGCCCCGGCCAAGTGGTGCTCGTCCGGTTCGGCGATGGCGAGAAGGGCCTGATGGCTGCCGAAATCCACCCGGATGGCCCGTCGCCGACGACTAGGTCGCACTGATGATCGCGGTCCGCCACCCTTCGACAAAAAGCGCCTTGTTGGCGCTTTTTTTGTTGCTTGCCCCGACGGTTGCGGCCTTGGCCGGCGTTGAGTTCGCCAAGGACAGGATACGCCTCGTAACGGCCGACAAGACCGTGCACGAACTGACGGTCGAACTGGCGGTGGAGCCCGACCAGCGGGAGCAGGGGTTGATGTTTCGCCGGTCGATGGCGCCTGACCAGGGCATGCTGTTCGATTTTGGTGAAACCCGCCGCGTGATGATGTGGATGAAGAACACCTACCTGCCGCTCGACATGCTGTTCATCGACAGCAAAGGCAGGGTGCGAACGATCCGCGAAGGCGCCGTGCCCTTGTCGGAAGCGATCATTGATTCCGGCGAACCCGTTGCCTTCGTCCTTGAGCTCAATGCCGGCACCGTCAAGCGGTTGCAGATCCGGCCAGGGGACCGCCTTGAGGGCGCCCGCATTCCGGCTGAGAGGCCCTGAAGGTCGCGGAGAACGTCCGCCGCCTTGTTCTTGCCAGAACAGTACCTAGATCATTGGTGTTGAGACGATTCGATCCACTCGATGGAAACTGCGAATCCTTTTGGGAAGACCTGCACTTAATAAGTTGCTAATGTTTTTCCGGAGGACAACAGGAGGCATCTGTGATGATCCGGAATGGGCTTGTTGCGATCGTGGCGGCGACCGCGTTTTCGCACACGGCAACGGCTGCTGACCTGACCGAAACGCCTCCGCCTGCGCCTGTCGTCGAGGCCACGCCAGACTTCGTGTGGACCGGTGGCTATGTTGGTCTTCAGGGCGGCGGCGGCTGGCTCAACAGCGATCTCAGCGCCCCCGGTGGCAGCACGTCTGAAGATTTCAATGGTGGACTGCTCGGTGCTTTCGCCGGGTTCAACTATCAGCAGGGCGATTGGGTCTACGGCGTCGAGGGTGACGTCAACTATAACTGGAATGACAAGACACTCGACATCTTCGGCACCTCCGCGGAGGTCGGGACCGATGTTTCCGGCTCGGTGCGCGGGCGGGTTGGTCGTGTGGTGAACGACAAGGCGCTGCTCTACGGTGCCGGTGGCTGGACGGTCACCCGCGGCTTTGTCGATGTGCCCGGTGCGTCCAAGGAGAAGGAAACCTTCAACGGCTGGACGATTGGCGCGGGTGTCGACTATTCGTTTACCGACAGTGTCTTTGGCCGCGCCGAGTATCGCTACAACGACTATGGCGACAAGGACGTCAACGGTGTCAACGTCGATATCGACCAGCACCAGTTCACCATCGGCGTCGGTGTAAAATTCTGATCTTGACCTTGAATGCGCCAGGGAGCGCCGGCAAGTCCGCCGGCGCTCCCTGCGTTTGGGATGATGGCAAGACTACCCGGCACGGCCTGCAATCACGTCTCGCTCCTCAAGGGCCGAGAGATCAAGGACGACGCGTGTTCCGTCTCTGACCGGCCGCGTTAGAGCCTTGCGCACCTGCGGCCGAACTGTAAGACACCCTCCCGCCTCAAGATGCGACAGCCTGGCGCGCGCGAGCCCGAGTTCCATCGACAACAGCCGGTCCGTCCGGACGCTGGCTGCGAGCGCGACGTTCAGCACGATCTCAAGTCGGGCGCAGATGCCGTCCGGAACCGCCAGGACGCGCTTCTCGACATGGCATTCGGCAAACTCCTCGATCCTATTCGTGCATTTCCGAAGCCCCTCGACGTCAAAGGCGACGCGGCGGATCCAATCCGGCTCGTTGTTTTGAAAGGCTTCAATCATGGCGGGGTCGATGCCGCGCACGTTCAGACGCTCGAAGATCGGTCGGTTCCAGGTGTCCTCGCAGTCGGTGCAGCGATAGATGAGCCAGGCATCCAGCCTGCGGCCATTCGCGTTCAGCCGTGTCTTGCCGCTGCATACGAAGGGCCGCTGGCCGCGGCAACGGCTGCAGGCAAGCCACGGGCGAGGGGCAGTTCGTGCTCGAATGGTCCACAGGACCGTCAATGTGTGTGGCATGTCGTCTGGTTCTTCCGATTGGAAGTCCATTGAGACGACGGTTGAGCACCCGTTCTGGGGACACGGTCTGGCAGCGTGTAAGGTGATGGTTCGGCGCAACAACAGGCGCGCCTTGAGATCGGCTATGCCATTCCGGTCTCGAACCGCCACCTCAACGAACGCAATAAAAATTCGATGGCGCCGGGCGCTATCGGGCGTACGCGGTGAAACTAGCGAGACCGGATTTTACAAAGGCAAAGCGGCGCTCCGACGAAAGCAGCGCGGATGTGGCTGCATCACCGACTTAAACGATTGTGAGTGAGGCGGGTAGTGCGGAGATATCACGCTCGCTCGCAAAGGTAGTATTTACCCGCAATAGGTGAAAATTTGCCACAGAAAATTTCCCGCAATGGGAGTATGGTGAGACATTGCCCCTCCAGCCTGAGGCGGTCTCGACATGATGGCGAAGACCGCTTCTTTTTTGTCCGCGGCTGCTGTTGTCTGAAGCGCCCTGCGGTTTTCGCCTCAGCTGGCACGGCCGAGACGGAGCGCAAGCGGCTGTGCAGCGGGCGCTCCGGAGCAAGCATGGGCAACGATGCGATTTCGGCCACTGCGTTTGGCCTCGTAGAGCGCGGCATCTGCCCGGTTGAAGAGGTCCTCCCAGGACCGTTCCTCGCCGTTCGCGGCGGCCATTCCCATGCTGACGCTGAGGGGAACGCGCTCGCTGTCGCTCATGACCTCGAGCGCCGCCGCCGACTGGCGCAGCCGCTCGGTGATCGAAAACGCTTGCGCTTCGCTTGTTTGCGGCAGGTAGAGCCCGAACTCTTCGCCCCCAAGACGGGCAAAGCAATCGCGGGCGCGCAAGTTGCTGCGGATCAGATCGGCAAAGGCGATCAGGACCCGGTCGCCGACGTGGTGGCCGAATCGATCATTGATGCGCTTGAAATGGTCGAGGTCCATGACGATCAGGCAATCGCCCTGCCAGCTCGATTTTGGCAGCTGCGCTAGAAACCAGCGCCGGTTCGCGGCGCCCGTCAGCGAATCGGTATCGGCGGAGCGCCGCAGCTCTGCTTCCGCACGCTCCTTGACGAGGACGAGCGTGAAGAGAGCAATGGCGAAGTGGCAGATGATTGACAGAAAAAAGGCATAGGTGGTGGTGATCGGGATGATTCCGGGCTTGAGAAGCCCGATTACCACGGCAAGGCAAAGACTGGCGCCGATCGTCATCGCGGTGGCCAGCATCGCGCGTGAGGGGAGTGGTTCCCTTCTGCGATCGGCAACGATGGTGAGCGCGGAAGCCGCGAGGAAGGCAAAGGCGGATGCATTGAAGACGCTGGCGCGGGTGTAGTTGATCATGTGGAAATGTGTGACAAGGCCGGCCACTGCACCGCTTAAGGGTACCAGGAGCGCCAGCCAGTCCGTCCTTCGCCGTCTGCCGGCGCTGAGGCGCCGCATGCCGATCCAGAACAGGGCATATCCGCCGATCCCGAGCGTGAAACTCGACAGTGTCCACAGGTAGGCCGGTAGCAAATTCTGCTCGCCGTAGCCGGCAAGCGTCGACGCGAAAGCAAGGAAAAGAAAGCCGGTGGCCAGAATACCAAGCCCCTTGTCCCGTGGCGACTGCCAGCGCGCATAGAGGAAGCAGAATGCGCCAATCAGGAACGACGACTTGTGAAGCAAGAGGACGGTGGTGAGGTCGAGTTGGGCGGTCATGGTCTGGCTCGGCAGGTTTTCGAGGCTGGCACGGCGCGGTTGCGTCGCGCATGCCACTAATCGCAATGGATTTAGCGATTACTAAATTCGGATGATAAACCTGCGATTTGTCCCGATATGGCGCAAACGTGCCAGCCATCCAGGGCAAATGCCGAACGAACGACGCGCTCAAGGCGCACCGTTCAACAAGCTGAAAACTGGGAAAGGGCGACAAATGCGCCAAAGATGGTCGGAGTGGAGAGATTCGAACTCCCGACCCTCTGGTCCCAAACCAGATGCGCTACCAGACTGCGCTACACTCCGTACCAACGGCGCCGGAGATACACGCTTCGTACCGGGCCTGCAACATCAAATTTTGCTGTTCGTGCCACGGGCAGGCATGGCAAGGGACAAACCGGGCCTGTCTCTCGCGGAAAGCCAATATTATCCACTCAAAAGTCATTTCGTTTTAAATCATTCTGCGTTATGGGAAGACGGCATGCTGGTGCCCGTGAATGTTGCCAGCGAAAGTATGGAGCCGTTCGAAATCATGTCCGCCAAGATCTACCGTCCAGCAAAGACCGCCATGCAGTCGGGTAAGGCCAAGACGAATCTGTGGGTGCTTGAGTTCGATCAGGAAAAGCCGCGAACGATCGATCCGATCATGGGTTACACCAGCTCGGGCGACATGAAGCAGCAACTGCGACTGACGTTCGAGAATGCCGAGCAGGCCATTGCCTATGCCGAGCGCAACGGGATCGAATACCGCGTGATTGCGCCAAAGGAAGCGACGCGCAAGAGCGTGTCCTATCCGGATAACTTCCGTTTCAACCGGATGCAGCCCTGGACCCATTGAGGCCATCGCGCGCATTCGACGGGCGCAGCCCGGAACGGCCCCTTAGCTCAGTTGGATAGAGCACCTGCCTTCTAAGCAGGTTGTCGCAGGTTCGAATCCTGCAGGGGTCGCCAAACAAATCAAATACTTAACAGATATTTTCTGGTTGGTCCCGGCCGCAGCTTTACCGTTGCTGTCAACAACGGTGACCGGGTGGACCTCCACCCGCGTATGACCGCATGTCTCCGGTGATCGATCGTGCGTGAGCGACGAAAGCCCGCACAGGGTGACCTGACCGAGACGGCTAATGCTCTTGCGTGCTGCCCCGATCAGGTGTCTGCGACGGCGTTACTTCTCTGTCTGCGGAACCAGGTCGAAATGATCTTTCTGATACTGGAAGAGAAGGCAGTCCATGCCGGGCAGGCAGCCGCTGTAGTGGTTCATTTTCCCAGGCAGATCGTAGAAGGAGCCCGCAGGGTACTCGGTCCGTTTCCCCTCGACGACGGCATAGAAAGTGCCCTGGATCACTACGGTCGGGATGGCAGCCGAATGGTTGTGGTAGGGATTGTTTGCGCCCGCCGGAAAAAGGACGAACGCTTCGTAGGGTCCCTTGCCAGTGAGGTCGCCGCGCACATTTGCGTATTTTACCCCGCCTGACCTTGGCAACTCCACCCACTTCAGATCCGCTGCCGGCGCGGAGATGACGCCGTTTACCGACGAGCTTTCACCAGCCAACGCCGCGGAGGAAAGGAGAAGCATCGCCGAAAACGGCGCCGCTACCACGAGAAGTTTCTTCATTTGACCATCCTTGCTGTGATCTTCTTTGAGATCCGCTCCGTCGGACACGTCGGGCGCTTGGCGCCGGCGTCTCGGCCCGAACAGGCATCTCTGTGTTCATGCATTCCGATTTGAAATCGATGACCGGCAATGCCGTGGTCGACGGATCGGTGCTTCACGGCGCGTTTGCGCCATTCATCGCTCAATTCTTGCGGGTGCCATGGCTTCCTTTCGCGTCTTTGCCGATCGCCCGAACATCTGCAAACCGGCCAAGTCGCGAAAGTGGCCTGAATGACAAAATTCGGTGGGATCCGGCCAACTCGAGAGACCACGGTTCGTCCAGTTCACCGCCGTCCTATCCAGATACATGCCCGGCGCCTCGCTATCCCGCGCACCCGCGCATCGTCTTCAAGGTGATTTGCGAAAATGGATACGCGCCGCTCTTGGGTCCTTGCCTCACATGTACGCGATCTGGGAGCAGTGCACGTGGTCGCGCCAAGCCAAAAAAACGGGCCGGCGGATGGCTCCGACCGGCCCGTTCCGGCAAAAGGCGGAAAGGGGAACGTCTCTGCGCGGGGCTGCAGCGCCGCGCGTAGGGAGATCGATACGGTCTGATAATGCCCGAACGCCATTTTCGGAATTGACATTTCCCGCTCGAAAATTGACATTTTCCGCATGGCAGCGCATGGGCTTCTACAATCTGTGATCGAAGTTTCCGTCGTCATCTTGCCGGAGTCTTCGATCATGTCGCTGGCATCGGTGCTGGATCCGATGCGCGCCGCCAACCGCGTCGCCGGACGCGAGGTGTTTCGCTGGCGGCTGCTTTCAGCCGATGGGGCATCGGTGTCGCTCACCTGCGGTGTGCCGATTGCCGTTGACGGCGCTTTCGCCCAGCCGCTGTCTGGCGATGCGTTGCTGGTGATCGGCGGTTTCAATCTTGATCGTCATGTCGGCAAGAAGTTCATCGGCGCGCTCCAGGAGTGTTCGCGGCACTTCGATATCGTAGCGGGCATCGAGTCGGGCTGCTGGCTGCTCGGGCGCAGCGGCCTGCTCAACGGCCGCAAGGCAACGGCCCATTGGGAGGAACTTGAGGACTTCAGCCAGGCATTTCCCGCCCTGACAGTGCTTGGTGATCGCTTCGTCACCGACGGCAGGTTCTGGACCTCCGGCGGAGCCTCTCCAACCTTCGACATGATGCTGCACTGGATCACGCAACGATTGGGGTCGGCGCTGGCACTCGATGTCGCCAGCATCTTCGTCTACGACCAGACGCACAATGCGGCCGATGTGCAGCCATACGTCTCCCTCGGCCGGATCGAGACGCGCGATCCTGAACTCGCCGAAGCGATCCGCCTGATGGAACGCACACTCGAGCGGCCCCTGACGATTGCGGCACTGACGAAAAGGCTGTCGATCTCGCAGCGCAAGCTGGAGTTGCTATTTGCGCGTGGGCTTTCGACCAGTCCCGGTGCCTACTACCTTCGCCTCCGACTCCAGGTCGCACACCGGCTGGTGCGTGACTCGGCAAGCCCCATCCGCGAGATCGCCGTTCGGTGCGGCTTCGACAGCCTGTCTGCCTTTTCCCGTGCCTATAGCCGTGAATATGGAATGAGCCCACTGAAAATGCGCTTGGCGCGCCGGGCGGCGGTGGCGTGAATGTTCTCAGCAAAGCGAACTCGAAGCACCCGCCCGTGATAGGAGAGGTGAGGCCTGCTGTTGACAATCTCAGGTCGCATGGGAGGAATTGCGGCAGTAGTCGCGGGAGGATTCGCCATGTTTCACTGGTCGCCAATCAGGATCAGAGAAGGCAGCATCGTCGAGCCTGGTAATTTCGGTCGCATGATCCGGCGATATAGGCCGGATCAGTTTGGCGATGGCTGGCGGATGGCCCGCGAACTGCTGTTTGAGCAAGCCCGGGAGATCTATGCCGCGAACGCTCCATCGCGGCTGAACGCCTGCTTCATGTGCCCGACTCATGAGGAGGCCATGCGTTACCAAGCGATGTACGACCCGCATTTTCTGCAGGTGCTTCACGAAGTGGAAATCGTCGAACTCGGCGCGCCGCAGCATGTCGGGGCGCTGAGCCTGTTGAATGAAAACGAGGCAATGCCCTTCCTCGAATCGTATCGTCGCCAAGCCCGGGACTATTGGGAGGGACGTGGAGAGGGTGATCGCGAAGTTCTCACGGCATCGCCAATCCGGGTCATCAGGACGTTTTGAAGGTGCTTGCGACGGCAGTGGCGCGATCACGCTGTAAGTGGTAGCCGAACGATGCGAACCCTTGATCGGCTACCGCGTTCACCAATGGCTCGTTATCAGTGAACCGTCTGCGGCGGCTCATCGCTGAAGGCTTGGATGCCGTCACGCTGAACCGTCGCGATGAACTCCTCGAAGGCCTCCCGATCCGTGGGGAAGGGGTCCTCCCAGGTGGTGGAGAAACCCTCCTCGTCGATGACCTCAAGGGTCCAGTCGAGATTCGACCCCGCCGGCCGATAGATTCGCAATTCAACGACTACGCCATCGTCACTGAACTGGCCGGAAAATTCAGAAAATTCGTAAGTCTGCTCTTCGTCAGTCATGTCGTCAGTCTAGCACGCTTGTTCGATGCCATGCCATCCTGTTCGGCGCGAATGTTGTTCCGCGCCAAACAGGCCTTTTGCAAGCAGGATGCCATCGCGCAACCTTCTGATGGGATTGAACGCAGCATCTGATCGGGCCTACCGGCCACGGATCATGGTACCGCGGTTCATGCTTCCCTTGCTCAGCGTGCCCCTTGCAAGATAGCTCAGTACATCTCGCGCCAGATGTCGGCGAGGCCAAGTCTGGCTGTCGTCATCGGCAGCGAGCTTCGTATCGGCGACCGTAGCGATCACGGTAGATGCAATAGCCTTGGCGGTCCTGCGAACGGCCGATCAAGTTGCCCATAATCCCGCCGGCCACTGCGCCAATGGCAGCGCCGCCCCAGCTGTCGCTGACAACGCCACCTATGACCGCGCCGGTTCCCGCGCCGATCACGGTCCCCTTCTCGGTTTGCGTGCATGACGCAAGCGTACCAATCATTCCAATCGCGATGACAAACTTTCTCATGATTTCGCCCCTTTGCTTGATGTCAGCTTGCGCATTTCACTACATGGAAACTACGGAACGAGGTTCAGCATCTACGCAACGCGTACAATTGTCGAGTGTGCAGGTTGCGATAGGGGGTGGAGCAGGAGCTGCTGGTCCAAGAGTAGGACGTAGGGACACGCGCGGGAACGACGGCGCCAGAGACTTTCGCGAGGCAGTGACCAATTGCGGCCGCATCTGCATCCACCGCAAGAAGATCAACATCTCCACCGTGCTGGCCGGCCAAAAACTCGGCATCAAGGAGGTCGATGATGGCATTTGGCTCGTCAGCTTCATGCACTATGATCTGGGCTATATCGATCTGGAGCAGAGGATCTTGCAAACCATCGACAACCCGTTCGGCACGAGGTTGTCACCCATGTCTTAGGGACAAGCTGTTACCTATGTCTCCGGGATGGACAGAGCTCCTATGGTGAGCGCGCAGGGATTCGAACCCTGGACCTACTGATTAAAAGTCATGAGATTTGCAATATTATCAATGTCTTATACGGCGTACATCTTATTGATATCATTGGTGTTTATGAAAGGCTATAGAAGCCTTTGAAAGAGTGTGTTAGAAGGGTGCTGCGCCGTAATGCGCCGTAAAAATCCGCTCCATCAGTAGGTCTCAGCCATGCCGAAACTATCCGCCGCCGCCCTCAATACGCTCCCACCGGGCGATCACACCGACCACGTTGTTCCAGGGCTTACGCTTACGGTCGGCGCTCGCCGCCGCACGTGGTCGCTGCGCTACCGGGCAGGGGGCAAGCAGCACAAGCCGGTTCTCGGCCACTACATTCCGAACGCACCCGAAGACTCGGAAAGCATGGGGTTGCTTGCCGCTCGCGAGAAGGCGCGCGAAATCCTGTCGCGTGTCGAGGCTGGTATTCCAGCGCCGCAGGAAAAGCCGGTCCACCCGAAGGACGCCATGACGCTCGGCGTGCTGATCAACAAGTATGAGGAGATGCGCCGGGCAAAAGGCGGGCGCGGTATCAAGTCGCTCGACGAGGCATTGCGCACCGTGCGCCGCTGCTGCGCCGACTACATCGACCTACCAGCCCGCGCGTTCTCGAAGGCCGATCTGAAGAAATGCCGCGACAAGGCGGCAAAGGGTATCCGCCGCAAGAACACCTTGCAGATGGCCGACAGGTTCATGAGCTACCTGTCGCCGATCCTCGATTGGGCCGCGAAGGAAGATCACATCGAATTGAACCTTGTGACCGTCACGCACAAGGTCGGGCCGGGCACAGTCAAGCGCAAGCGCATCCTGACGAACGACGAGATGCGGGCGATCTGGTTTGCCACCTACAAGCTTGAAGGCGACGAGGCGCAAGCCTATGGCCGTTTGTGCCGGTTCCTGCTGGTCGTGGCGCAGCGCAAGATGGAATGCGCCGTATTGCGTCACGGCGTCATCATCGACGGGCGATGGAAGCAGACGGAAGACGACAACAAGTCGAGCCGCGAGCATCTGCTGCGCTTGCCGTCGCTCGCCGTCGAGCAGCTTGGCACCGGCAAGGCCAACGACCTTTGCTTTCCGGGCAAGATCGACGGCAAGCCGCTCGCGGGCTTCAGCAAGTTCAAGGGCGAATTGGACGGGCTGTCGGGTGTCACCGGCTGGCGGCATCACGATCTCAGGCGCACGGCCACGACGCGCATGCAGGAGATGGCAGACGATGAGGGCAATCCGCTGATCAACCGCGACACGATCACGGCCATACTTAACCATGCGCTGCAAGGTGCCGACAGCCACTATCTGCACGCGACGTTGAACAAGGCAAAAAGCCGGGCGCTTGAACTTTGGGCCGACGAACTGAAAAAAATATTGGGTAAATCAACAGTATCAAACCACGACAGTAAGCAACAGTAGCGATCAAATCGTGAAATTCGCTGCACTTGCAAATAAACATAAAGGCGATGATGATCCCTCTTGCGTAAAGCAGGAGGGATTTTTTTATGGCTATCTTCTCTGGGAAAGTAAAAGTCCGCGTCAAGGACATCATCGCTACCGGCTTTGCTGGCTCGCGCTGGGAAATCGAGAAGTTCATCCGCGAAGGCATCATCTCGCCACCGCATAAGGAAGGCGGCGCTATGCAAAGCCGTGTCTTCTGGTGGCCGGAAGACATCGAGGCCGATATCGAACGCTTCCGCAAGCGCATGAGCGCTCGCCAGCCAGCGGCGTGAGGTGCGTCTATGGCAAACAAGCCGGGCACGGCAATGCGTTATCTGGTCGATGTGGTCCTTCGCTATGAAGGCGATGAATGCACCATCTGGCCGTTCACCCGTAACGATCGCGGATATGCTCGGACGTGGTGGGACGGAAAACTCAGCAACGTCTGCCGAATGATCTGCGAGAAGGTGCATGGACCGCCGCCGACCATCGTTCATCAGGCCGCGCATTCATGCGGCAATGGTCATCTAGGATGCGTAACCAAGCGCCACCTGTCGTGGAAGACACCGCAAGCGAACGTTGATGACAAATACGTGCACGGCAGTTTGCGCGCATTCGCTGACCGCCGTATATTCTGATCAAAGCGCCAGTGGTACGCACACTCAAGCGCGCCGACACCCGATAACCGGGGCGGCAAATCCCTAACCGGGAATTCTTGGCTATCCATCGTTCGCAAGACGCGAAAAGGCCGGTGACTCTGAAAGGTCACCGGCTTGAAGGTTTTCGCCGTGGAGTCTGGGGAAAGACTGACCACACCACAATACGGCGACTTCCTTCCCAAGACAATTGGAGAGGAGTCCTATGTTGGAAAAGCCAGAGGCCCGCTTATCGGTCGTCGGAGGATCGCGCGGTCGTGGTCGCCAGACATCACCGAACACCGAACCGCTCGCGAAGCTCGACCGCATCAGGATCGATATCGTCGGCGGTCTCGAAAATGACATGTGCGCCATGGTCGAGGAGGCGCTGATGGCTTGGGGCTTGCCGGTCTACGTCAAGGCCGGGATGCTGGTCGAGGCCATCGAAGGCGACACGACAGCGCAGGAAGGGACCATCGATCGCACGGCGCGATTGATTCCGATCAACCTGCATCGCATGCGCCACCTGATGAATACCGCGTGCACCTTCGTCAAGACGGGACCGAAGAACAAGGAATTCTTCGTCAACGCCCCGGTCGATATCGCCAACATGATCCTCAACCGCGTCGGATTCTGGCCGTTCCCAGAGGTCACCAACATCGTTGCGGCGCAGACTATCGAAAAAACCGGCGAGGTCATCAACGAGCCGGGTGTGCATCGACCGTCGCGACTCCTGCTCGCGAACCTGCCGGTGCTTCCTTCCATCGTGATCTCAGAGGAGAAGAGTGACGCTATCGAAGCCGCCAACTTCCTGCATGGCCTGATCGACGAATATGAGTTCGTGGGCGAGGAGTCCAAGGCGGTGGCGATGTCGATGCTGATCACGCCGGTATGTCGCGGCATCATCCCGCTTGCCCCGATGCATGCCGTCACCGCGCCGACGCCGGGATCAGGCAAGAGTTACCTGTCGCGGCTGGCCTCCCTGATCGCGACGGGGCGACCTTGCGCCGTCATTCCGCCAGCCCGCGACGAAGACGAGTTCGAGAAGCGGCTGACAGCGGCGATGATGGTCGGACCTTCAATCATCAGCCTGGACAACATGGTCGGGCGGCTCGGCTCGTCGCTTTTGTGTCAGGCATTGACCGAGCCGGTGATCGACGTCCGTCCGCTCGGCACCTCGAACCTCTCACGCATCGAACAGCGGGTGACCTTCTTCGCCAACGGCAACAATCTTCAGGTCGTCGATGACCTCACCCGGCGAACGCTGCTCGCGACCGTGGACCGCAACGAGGAGAACCCGGAAGAGCACGAGTATAAGGCGCGCCCCGACAAGGCCGTCATCGCCGAGCGCGGTCGCTATGTGCATGCAGCCCTCACGATTGT
Source organism: Ensifer sp. MJa1 (assembly GCF_037026475.1). Lineage (NCBI taxonomy): Bacteria > Pseudomonadati > Pseudomonadota > Alphaproteobacteria > Hyphomicrobiales > Rhizobiaceae > Ensifer > Ensifer sp. MJa1. The sequence continues at coordinate 51,952 of NZ_JAKUMO010000020.1, forward strand.
CGGCAGCTATCTCAAGAGCAATGGGAAGGTGCGGCTACCGCCGCTCGCTTCTTATGAGGGATGGTCGAAATCGGTGAGGGAGTCACTGGTCTGGCTCGGCTATGAGGATCCAGTTTTGTCGATGAAGGCGGTCAAGGCAAACGATCCAGAGCGGCACAAACGCGAGGCCATCTTCGCCAACTGGCCGGAACAGGCTTTCGGTATCGATTTTAAAGGCAACCCCAAACTTCTCACGGTCGCAGAACTCATCGAAGGGCGTGACAAGTCGCTGGATGCTCTATCGGACTGGAACGAAGCCCTGAAACAGATCGCAGGTGACGGGAAAGGTGGTGTGGATAAGAGGGCTCTAGGCAACTGGCTTGCCAAGCAGAAAGACAAGATCGTCGGCGGACGGAAGCTCATTTCGAGGCTGGATAGCAAGCGAAAAATCATGAATTGGGGCTGCATCGAGGTCGAAAATAACAGTCTCCTCCAATTCGGACCTACCATCGGATCAAGTGATTTCAATGACTTACCTTTTTAGGCGGGGACAAGCGGGGACACTTTCTTATACCTACAGGAGAAGAAAATTGTGCACTGCACAAAAATACATACACCGAACCTACCGGAAGTGACCCCGCCAGACCCCGCCGTCCCCGCCAAGGTCGCATGCGATATAATCGGACGCATAGGTAAAAAGGAGGATTGCACAATGAATATCCCGCTTCCGGATGCCGCAATGGTTGAGCGCATTCTCGAATTGAATCGCAGAGGATGGGGACGTGACCGGAACTTGAGCAGGGAAATGGGCGAGTTGCATCGCGCGGCAATCGAATGGTTTCGGGTGGAGTGCCTGCCGGTTGTTGTGCCATCGGTTCCGGCGTCGGCGTGGCGTCGCGTGGGTCATCCATTCAGTGGTTATGGACTCGAAGGTCAAACCGTCGATCACCCGATCTTCTATCGCTTCGGACGCAAGAAACTAGATTTCGTCGCGCTCTGCATGCCTTACGCTAACCCCGCTTTGATGTCGAAGTCGGCAGAACTTCAATCCTACGGGTGGAAAGGCGACAATGACGTCAGCCTGGAAGTCACGGTCCTGCCGCGTGAGTGGTCGTGGTGGCTTCCCGGCTCGACCTACGCCGCCGCAGTCGCGACGCCCGGTCTGATCGTGCTGCCGTCATCATGGATATGAACGCGAAGCGGCTGCGAGGGTGAACCCGCAGCCGCAGCATGGCAAATCGTGTGCGTTCCGAGGCGCGTCGGCCCGAAGGCGCTCATAACGAGCCACACCCTGCGCTAACCGGGCAAGGAGGAGGATAACATGACGATCAGTCAGCGCACCATCGCTTTGCTGTTCGAGGGCACCACGTCCGTCGTGCGCGGTTCGCTCTTCGTCGATGGCAACTATCAACTGCTCGAACATTGCCTGTTCGAGACCGAGACACCGGACGCGTTCTTCGCCGAACTCCACGAATTTGGTGTGGCCATGGCGAAGAGTGCAGCCCGCTTCGGTGTGACGCACGATCTCGTCGCCGCCGACCTCGATCTGGTCGTCGAGCGCATGGTCGCCAACTGCATCAAGGTGACGCCGCATGCAAAAGAGGAATGATTCCGATTGTGCAAACCGCGTTACGGATAATAACTTCTGTTTTATTAAACAACAGATAGCCGTAACGCTTGAGGGTGGATGAGCTGATGAGCGTTACAGATAATAACCTCACTACAACCGAAACAAGTCCTATCCGTAACGTCATTCCCGTCTGTCTCTGCCGTTACTGTGGTCGGACTGTCGCGGCGGATGAGCCGGTATGGATAACACACGACAAGGTTTGGCAACCGAAGGCCGCTACCTGCGCGGCTTGCGTCGCCAAACAATATCCCCGCGATTTCCATTCGCCTCAACCTTGCGGCTACTGCGGTCGCCCCGTCCATCGCTTCGCGTCCTACCGCTTTCCGAAGCATAACTATTGTTGTGATGGCTGCTCTTCGAAGGGCTGGTCGCGCTGGCACGCCGAGCAGCGACGGGCGCAGCGCGAGCCGTCTAACTGCAAGGTTTGCGGATCATTGTTCACTACCGTTCGAAGCGATGCACGCTTCTGCTCGTCACCGTGCCGACAGGCCGCGTATCGCATGCGGGCACGGCGCGGTTGAGGGCGGGGGACCATTGAAACGCTGGGATGCACCCCTCCGGGACCGGCGGCCCCCAAGAAATACCACTCGCGGGATTTTGGAAAAGGGGTTATATCCGGTCGGATATAACGGTTCTGACCGGCCTCGAACTTCCCGCCAGCGGGAATTTTCCCCTCTCAACTTACCTAAAAGGTAGCGCGATTTCAGTGGCTTAGGCTGATATTCTGACCTTGCCGTGGAAAGCGCAGTATCGGCCTGCGATTGAGAACTTCCCGGCTATTGGGAGGTTTCCATGTCCGCATCCATCCTCGAAAAACTCGACGACCAGAAGGCGTTGCTTGTCGGCATCAGCCGCAAACTGCGCGGCGGCGGTCAGAAGACCGGCCCGGAAGCGCAGATGCGGCGCACCCTGATCAAGGCGCTGGTCGTGACGATGGCGTCGGCGCGCTCGACCGGCTTTGATTTCGCATCCGGTCTGAAGATGACCTATCCGAACGATCCGACGCTGAAGAGCCTTGCGCAACTGGCGCGCTCTTCCGTGCAACCGGCGCTGACATCTGTCGCGGGATGGGCGGCTGAGTTGGTGCAGGAAGGCGTCAATCCTTCGCTCTTGCTGGCGCTGGCTCCTCAGTCGGTCGTCACCCGGCTTGCGGCCATGTCGCTCCGGGTGGACCTTGCGAGCGCCCCGTCGCCGATCCGGTTCCCCTATTCGGTTCCTTCGGCGATCATTCCCACGCCGTTCATTGCCGAAGGTGATCCGATTCCGGTTCGCGGCGGTCATCTGTCGTCGCTGTCGCTCACCGGCAAGAAGGCGAGCGTCATCAGCATCTACACGAGCGAACTGATGAAGCGCAGCGTGGCAACCGTCGAGACCATCGTCTCGCGGACGCTGGGGCAGGACATTGCCCGGTCTATCGATAACATCTTCCTGTCGGACGATGCGGCGACGGCAAGTTCGCCGGGCGGCGTTTTGGTCGGCGCGACCGATGTGCCAGCCTCGACGGCGACCGATCCGGTGACGGCGGCGGCGGCTGACATCTCGGCCTTGATCGATGCCCTGTCGAACCCGGCAGCGGCGACAAGCCCGGTGCTGATCGTCTCGCCTGGGCGAGCGGCTTTTCTGGCCCTGAGTTTCCCCGGTTCGTTCCCGGTGATCGCGAGCGAGTTCGCTGGCGACCGGGTGATCGCGCTGGATTGCGACGATCTGGTGATCGGCGTCGAGCCCGGCAGTCCCGACATTTCCGTCACCAAGGAAGCGGTTCTGCACGAGGACAGCAACGCTCTGGCGATCTCGACTCCCGGCGCTCCGAACGTGGTCGCGGCACCCACGCGCTCGTTGTATCAAACCGATTGCCTTGCGCTTCGGCTGATCGAAAACCTCGACTGGCGCTCCTCGACGGTCGCGGCGGTCGTCGATGGCCCGGCATGGTGACCGCCATGCTGACCGATCAAGAGTTCGAGCGCAGCCTTGAAGGCTTCTCAGCCGACGCACAAGCGGCCATGCGGCGGGATCGCGACAGGCACATCGCCGAGGCAAAGGCCGACATCAGGCGCGGGAAGCCGGTCGTGACGCGCGGCATTGCCGACCTCGATGGCATTGAAGACCTCCGGGCGCAACGTCAGGCGCTGCACAACGGAAGCGGCAAGATGACGAGCCAGCCGAAGAGCGCAGCAGCGCCAACGGCGACGATCAGCACGGTAACGCTTAACAAGTTCGGCAATTTCATCGGCGAGAAGTTCGCCGCGTTCGAGGAAGGGGCGCTGCAAGCCATCGCCAAAGACCTCGCCGAGACCGAACTGAAGATCGACGGCAAGATCGCCGCCTTGCGCCGCGATCTCTTGTCGGGCGTGCGGTCGCGCGCGTCGGAGATGGCGCGCAACGAGGTCGATGGCCGGATCGCCGATGCCGTCGAGAAGGCACTGAAGGACCATCGCGCCGAAAGGGTCGCGTTGCAGCGCCAAGTCGAGGCGTTGCGCGATGAGGTCGAAAGGCTGAGGCAGGAGTATCGAGCATGAGCGAGCCGGTCAGAATTGCAGGGATACCGACCATGACGGATGGCTTGCGCCACGACGTTCCGATTAATCCGGGCAAGCCCGGCGAGCCTCTGTTCATCGTCACCAACGCTGCCGACGCGATGATCGTCGTCGCCGATGCCGAAGGCCACATCGAAACCAGAACCGTGCCCCTGATCGATGCGGTCACCGAAATCGAGATGTTCATCGCGAAACTGAGGTCGAGCGGCGCGATTGAGGCGTCGGCGGCGCTCAAGGCGGCGCGTCAGGCGTCAAACGTGGTCGGGCTGATGCCGAACTGCCCGAAGCCGGTCTAGCGCTTCCTGAAGCTTCCATGGCCGATTTGGACAAATAGATGGATTTGGCGATATGGCAACCGAAGATAGCACCAAGCTTGTTTTGCAACTTAGCGCCGATATTCGTTCGTTGCAGCGGTCGCTGAAGGCAGCGAACGATGACGTGAGACGAACGACGACCGGCATCGAGAAAGACTTTGCCAGCGCGGGCAAGGGCATCGACCGGACGTCGCAGCAGATCAGCCGCTCAATGCAGAACTCGACGCGCAACTTAGGTTTCCAGTTTTCCGACATCACCACGTCGCTTCTCTCCGGCGCATCACCCTTCACGGTCGCCGCGCAACAGGCATCGCAAGCCGGTGATGCGATCACCGATCTCGCCGCGAAGGGCGGGCTGCTGAAGGGTCTCGGCGGGGCGCTTGCCGCAACGCTATCCCCAGCCAATCTCGCGGTCGGCGCGGCGATCATCGCCTTCGGAACGCTGACATCGGCGATGCAGACGTTCTTCAACTCGACCGGCGAGGAAGCCGACAAGGCGCGCGAGGAAATCGAGAAGCAGCAGAAGGCGATCAAGGAAATCGGCGAGCGCTGGAAAGGCACCCTTCCGGGCGTCAAGGCCTACACCGACGAACTCTTGCGCGCGGCTGAGGCCACGCAGCTGGTCGCCGACAAGCAGAAGCTTCTGGGTGATGCGGCGAAGGACACCGCAGAGACCTTCTCGAACTTCGTCGCCGACATCGCCGCAGTGCGCATCGATCTGCAAAACTTCGATTTCGAGAAATACGGCAGAGTTGGCGACGAACTCAGCCAAGCCTTCAACGATGTGCAGGAAGCGATCAAGGCGGGCAAAGACCCATCCGAACAGATCAAGCGGCTTCAGGAGGCGATAGCGAAGGCAGCGGGCTCGCAAGTGGACTCAGCCAAGACCCTCGCCACCACCTTCGACACCGACGTCATGCCGGTGTTGAACCGGGTGCTTCAGAAGTTCAAGGAAATCGGCGACGCCTTCAAGGACGTCAGGAACCCCATCACCGACTATTCGATAGGACCGGGCGGCATCGGCCTATCAGGGGCCGACCAGGCGGCGGCAATCAGCCAGAGGGCAGACGCGCTCAACTCGGCGGCGGCAAAGCTGATCAAGGCCGAAGAAGGCTTCATCACAGCTGCCAAGTGGGACACGAACCATTTCCGCGTCGGCTTCGGTTCCGACACCTTCGTCGATGATCTCGGCAAGGTGCAGGAGGTGACACAATCGACCGTCATCACGCTGGCGCAAGCCAATGCCGACCTTTCCCGGCGCATCGTCGAGTTCCAGAATACGATCAAGGGGCAGATCGGCGGCGACATCTGGCGCTCGCTTGAAGAGAGCCAACAGGCCGCGCTCACCTCGATTGCCTACAATTACGGAAATCTGCCGTCATCGATCGTCAAGGCGATCAAGGCCGGAGACCGTGGACAGGTGGCGCAAGCCATCGCCTCTCTTTCGGCCAATCCCGAACGGCGCAAACGTGAGGCCGCACTTTTCGGCGGCGGTGATTTCAATGTCGGCGAGGCCGCACGCAACGCCACCCCCTTCATCGACGAGGAATCCAGAGCGCTCGACGAGGCCGCAGCCGCAGCGGCTAGGCTGCTTCAGGCGCAACGTGAACTCTCACCCGAACAACAGCGCCTTGCCAACGACGCGCAGAAGGTGGCGGATGCCTTCACCGGCACCGCACAGGCCGCGATCTCAGGCTTCATCTCCGATCTCAGGAACGGCGTTCCGGCTGGCGACGCCTTCAGGAACATGTTGAACCGCGTGCTGGATACCATCATCGATTTGACGCTTCAGGCTGTCTTCGCAAAGGACGCGCTCGGCGGTGTCATCTCGAAGTTCATCGGTGGGTTCGGCGGCGGCGGCGCATCGGTCGCGACCGCCCATCGCGGTCTGCATGGCGGCACCCGCGACATGCGCAACGTCTCTCCGGCAATGTTCGCTGGCGCGCCACGGCTGCACAATGGTCTCATGCCAGGCGAATATCCAGCAATTTTGCAAAAAGGCGAAGCGGTCATCCCGCGTTCCGTCGTTCGGCGCGGCGGCATGGGTAACGGCGGCAACACCTATCTCGGCGACGTCGCTATCGACGTCCAGACCGGGATGGTGACGGCAAGCAGCGAAGATGCGCGCGATCTCGGCAACCGGATCAACATTGCCGTTCAAGCCGTGCTGGTCGCGGAGTCCCGTCCCGGTGGACTGCTGAAGCAAGGAAGATAGCGGACCTGACCGGAGCATGAGAGAGCCGCTTCAGTCGGAAGGATGGCCGGGTGTTTGGCTATTGCCCGGCCATCATCGTTTCAGCCGGTCGCGCAGGTTCTGAAGGCGCTGCACGGTTCCGTAGCTCGGCGCGGTCGCAAGCCCCGACTCCATGCGCCAGAGCGTATTTCTCGAAAGCCCGGTTTCCCTGACGATCTCGCTCGGCGGCATGCCCGAATGCCTGATCTCGCTCACCAGCTTCTGAAGTGCTTCACCGATGGGCGGATCGCGGTGGCTCATCGGCGGCGACGCTCCATCTCGACCATGGTCTTCGCCCAATTGACGAGGCGCACCCGGCGTCCGGCATCGGCGACGATGTGATCGAGGGAATGGCGGGATTGCCCGGATAGTCCGAGGCGGCGCTGGATCACCGACGCCTCATAGCTCTGCTTCAGAAACAGATAGGCTTCCTTCGCTTCGGTAACGCTGGGGGTCGGTTCTGACATGCGGTCAGGATAACGCTTGCGGGCTTGTCACGCTAGATATGCTCAAGGCAAGCAAAAGGCCGGGAGATTGGGCACCCGGCCTTCGCTCTGTTCCGCTGTCATCATCCCAAAGGGAAGACAAGGGAGTGTCTCATGGATGGGACGGGGAGGCAAATTCCGGCGCTGCGCCGTAAAACGCGCCGTAAAACGAAAGAATCGTTACCCGGCTTAGCTTAGTGATTGCTGTAAAACTTTGATTTCTTTGGAGTTTTTGGTGAGCGCGCAGGGATTCGAACCCTGGACCTACTGATTAAAAGTCAGTTGCTCTACCGGCTGAGCTACGCGCTCCCTGGCCGCGGCCGTGAAGCCCGGCGGAAGTGGGCGGACATATGCACGCGTGTTTCCCGCCGGTCAACCGAAAAATTGCGATTTTCCCGAACAAAGGGCGCAGGTGCAATGATCGCCAAAAGGTGATTGGTATCATACTGATCCTGCGGCTAAGGGATAGCCCAAATGCCGCATGCCGGAGTTCTTGCCGTTGTCGATTGCCGATATTTCCATCTGGACCGCCATTCTTGCCGGTGCGCTTTCTTTCCTGTCGCCCTGCGTCCTGCCTCTGGTGCCGCCCTATCTGTGCTACATGGCCGGCGTTTCAGTCGATCAGTTCCGCGGCGGTGACGCGGCGACGATCGGCAGCACGCGGCGTGCGGTCCTGCCCGCGGCGCTTCTGTTCACGCTTGGTTTTGCAACGGTGTTCGTGGCGCTTGGGGCAGGGGCTTCGTCGATCGGTCTGCTTTTGCGGCAGCATATGGACCTGCTGTCGCGCGTCGGCGGCGTGATCATCATCATCATGGGTCTGCATTTTCTTGGCGTCTTCAAGATCGGGCTGCTTGCGCGCGAAGCCCGGTTCCAGGGCGGCGGCAAGCCGGCGACGCTCTCGGGTGCCTATATCATGGGGCTCGTCTTCGCCTTCGGCTGGACGCCGTGCATCGGCCCGGTGCTCGGAACGATCCTCGGCGTCGCGGCGGCGCGCGACACGGTGTCTGATGGCGCCATGCTGCTCGCCATCTATTCGCTCGGGCTTGCCATTCCATTCTGGATTGCGGCCGGCTTCTCCGGCGCCTTCATGCGCTTCCTGTTCCGGTTCCGCCGTCATCTCGGCATGGTCGAGAAGCTGATGGGCGGTCTGCTCGTCCTCGCCGGCCTCGCCTTCCTCTTCGGCTTCATCAGTTCCGTCGCCATCTGGTTCCAGCAGACCTTCCCGATCCTGATGAAAATCGGCTAGGGCATAACCTCGTAAATCGGAATCACTTTTCGGCAGGGGCCGCCTAATGCTGGCATGCTTCATGCGTTAGGCGTGCGGCCAAAGGCTCGATTGGTGCCGGCACGGCGCGGCAAGTGGCAGGACAGGGAAGAACGATGACGGAAATCGCAGGCCTGGTGCTGCCATTCTTCGGCCTGATCTTCCTCGGCTATCTGACGGCACGCTTCGTCCATCATCCGGGCGAGGCGATGGGGTGGCTCAACACCTTCATCATCTACCTTGCTCTGCCGGCGCTGTTCTTCAAGCTCGTGTCGCGCACGCCGATCGAGCAGCTTGCGCGTGCCGACTTCATCCTGACGACAGTCGGCGCCACCTACATCGTCTTTTCCCTGATCTTCCTGGTCGGCATCTATGTGCGGCGCAACTCGATTGCCGAATCGACGATCCAAGGCTTTGGCGCTGCCTATGGCAATATCGGCTATATGGGCCCGGGTCTGGCGCTTCTGGCCTTGGGCGATGCCGCCGCGGTGCCGGTGGCACTGATCTTCAGCTTCGAGAACGCGGCCCATTTCGCCGTGGCACCTGCGATGATGGCAATATCAGGCGGCCGGCAGGAAAAGCCGCTGGTGCTTGCCGCAAGCGTTGGGCGCAAGATCATCCTGCACCCGTTCATCCTGGCAACGCTTGCAGGCGTCGTTGCCGCCTTTTTCGCCATCCAACCGCCGGTGCCGGTTCAGCGGCTCATCGACTATCTCGCCCAGTGCGCGGCACCCTGTGCACTGTTTGCCATGGGCGTGACACTGGCGCTCCGGCCGATCAAGCGCATCCCGGTCGAGATCGGCTACATTGTGCCGGCAAAGCTGGTGCTGCATCCAATCGTGATGTTCACCGCCATGAGCCTGACCGGCAACTACGATCCGATCTGGGTACAGACGGCGGTGCTGCTCGCCGCACTGCCCACGGCAACGAACGTCTTCGTCATCGGCCATCAGTATGGTGTCTGGCAGGAGCGGGCCTCGGCGACGATCCTGATCACCACGACGCTCTCGGTCGCAACGGTGACGGGCCTGCTTTACCTGATCCGCTCAGGCGCTCTTCCGCCCGATCTTTTCCCTTAAGCCTTCCTTCAAGGCGTTGAGCGCACTTCCGGGATGAACGCCTTCGCGCATCATGAGGCTGCGTAGTGGTCCGACGGCAGAAAGCACATGCAGCCCAAGCGCGCGCAGCGCCTGAACCGGCAGGAAACCGGAAAGCAGCGAGCGATTGAGCAGATCGACGCTTGCGGTGCGGCTGACGATATCGAGGCGGCGGCGGCTGTCGAAGCGATTGCCGATATCGGCGGCCAGCGCCTCACCCTGCGGTGCCCCGATGAGTTCGACCAGCGTCATCACGTCGCGAAGGCTGAGGTTGAGCCCTTGCGCCCCGATCGGCGGGAAGGCGTGCGCCGCCTCGCCAAGCAGCACGACGCGCCCCTTGCCGAAGCGCTGCGCGGTCATGCCGGAAAGCGGGAAGGACTGCGGCGTGCCCTCGACGGTCACCTTGCCGAGAATAGATTGCATCTGGTCCTCGACGGCGCGCGAGAGGCTCGCAAGGTCGAGTGACAGCGTGTCCGCGGCATCCTCCGGCTTGCGCACCCAGACAAGGCTCGAGCGCTTGCCGGGCAGGGGCACCTGGGTGAACGGCCCACTTTCGGTATGAAACTCCGTCGAGATGTTCTGATGCGGCAGTTCGTGCGCGAAATTGAGCACGACCGCCGTCTGCGGATAGGACCAGGTGCTGGCGGAGATGTTCGCCGCCTCGCGCACCGGCGAGCGACGGCCGTCGGCGCCGACGACAAGATCGGCGCTCAAGCTGTCGCCATTCGCAAGGGTGATCGTCGCGACGGTGTCGGCGGGAAGATCGAAGCCGGTGGCCGACGCTGCAATGCGGGTCAGCGTCGGGCTCGCTTCGGCCCTCTGCCTGAGGATGTCGATGAAGGGCGCATTCGGGATATTGTAGCCGAAGGCCTCAAGCCCGACCTCCGAGGCGCGGAAATTGACCGGCGGTGCGCGCAAAAGCCGGTTGGTGCCGTCGAGAATGCGCATGGTCGCAAGTGGCGCCGTCAACGGCTCCACCTTGTCCCACAGGTCCAGTTTCCTCAGGTATTCAATAGACTGGTCCATCAGTGCGGTGGTGCGGCCGTCGGCAACCGACGGCTCTGGTCCGATCAGGGCGACGCGGTAGCCGACGTCGGCGAGAGCAATGGCTGCGAGCGACCCGGCGAGACCCGCACCGATGATGGCGATATCATAGTGATCCATGATGTGTACGAACCCTTCGCTTCCGCCGACAGGTGTTGTCATCCCGTCCTAATCTTACCTCTAGTCGCCGGCGACGGCGAAATAAATGGGTAGAATCAGCGCAGAAGCAATTTGCAGGTGTCCACAGGACATTGTGGCGAGCGGAGGCTGCAAAGCTTGAATTTTAGTGGCGATGCGTTGCAAAGGGTGCATATTACGCGCAATGCGCCGCAGAGCGGTCGGAGCGGGCTTTGATGCCCGCGCGGAGAAAACAATAGGGGTAGGCGGCGTCCGCAGATGAAGTTCTTTAACTACAGACGAGTTCCCTACGCCGAGATCCGCGCCTTTTCCGTGCATATTTTGACTGCTTCGGGATCGTTTCTTGCCTTCCTCGGCGTCGTCGCCGCCGCAGAGCATCGATTCGTCGACATGTTCTGGTGGCTGGGGCTTGCACTGTTCGTCGACGGTATCGACGGACCGATCGCGCGTAAGGTGCGGGTCAAGGAAGTGCTGCCCAACTGGTCCGGCGACACGCTCGACAACGTCATCGACTATGTAACCTATGTGCTTCTGCCAGCCTTTGCGCTTTACCAGAGCGGCATGATCGGCGAGCCCTGGTCTTTCGTCGCTGCCGGCGCGATCGTGGTTTCGAGCGCGATCTACTATGCCGACATGGGCATGAAGACGGACGAGTATTTCTTCTCCGGCTTTCCGGTTGTCTGGAACATGGTCGTCTTCACATTGTTCGTCATCCAGGCAAGCGAGGTGACGGCGTCGATCGTGGTCTTCGTTTCGGTTGCCCTTACCTTCCTGCCGATCAACTTTCTCCACCCGGTCCGCGTTCAGCGGCTGCGGCCGCTGAACCTCGGCATCTTCCTTGTCTGGTCGGCGCTTGGCATCTACGCGCTGCTGTTGCATTTCGCGACGCCGGCCTGGGTAGTGACCGGCTTTGTGGTCACCGGCATCTATCTCTACGTGATTGGCTTCGTGCTGCAGGTTTTCCCGAATCTCGGCCGGAAATAGGAGCAGGCAATGGCACAGGCGATTGTGGTACGCGAACTCGGTGGACCGGAGGTCCTGAAACTCGAAGGCGTCACCCTTTCGCCGCCGGGGCCGGGCGAGGTGCAGATCCGCCAGGTGGCGGTTGGCCTCAATTTCATTGACGTCTACTTCCGCACCGGCCTCTACAAGTCCGCTTCGGGTCTGCCTTTCGTTCCGGGCAAGGAAGGTGCCGGCATCGTGACGGCGGTTGGCGACGGCGTGAGCCTGTTTTCGATCGGCGATCGCGTCGCCTATGCTTCGGCCGACGGCGCCTACGCCAGCGAGCGCAATGTCGATGCCTCGCAACTCGTGAAAGTTCCCGACGGCATCACGCTCGAGACCGCTGCGGCGATGATGCTGAAAGGCATGACGGCGCAGTACCTGCTCAACCAGACCTACCAGGTCGGCCCAGGCACGACGATCCTCTTCCATGCCGCAGCCGGCGGTGTCGGCTTGATTGCCGGACAATGGGCAAAGGCACTTGGTGCAACCGTGATCGGCACGGCGGGGGCGCAGGACAAGATCGAGCTCGCGCTGGCGCACGGCTACGATCACGTGATCAACTACCGCACCGACAATTTCGTCGCTCGAGTCAAGGAGTTGACCGATGGCCGCGGCGTCGACGTCGTCTACGATTCGGTCGGGCGCGACACCTATCCGGCGTCGCTCGATTGCCTGAAACCGCGCGGTCTTTGGGTCAGCTTTGGCAACTCGTCAGGCCCAGTCGACGCGTTCAGCATCGGCATTCTCGCGCAGAAGGGTTCGCTCTTTGCAACGCGTCCGACGCTCTTCGGTTACGTCGCCACGCGGCCCGCGCTGGAAGCGTGTGCAAATTCCCTGTTTGATATTGTGCAAAGCAACAAAGTGCGTATCAATATAAATCAGACTTATTCGCTCGCCGACGCAGGGCAAGCGCATACGGATCTCGAGACAAGAAAAACGAGTGGAACAACACTGCTGATTCCGTGATCGAAGCCTTAAGGCGGACGGGAATCGACAGAGGGGAAAGAGGGCAGCGTGCCTGTTGAGGGAGCGACGGCGAACAGTCCATTATTGGCTGTGAGCAACCTGACGAAATTGTTTGGCAGCTTTGCGGCCTGCGATGGGATCAACCTGCAAATAGACCAGGGCGAAATCCACGCCCTTCTCGGCGAAAACGGTGCCGGAAAATCCACCCTGGTAAAGATGCTGTTTGGTGTTTTGGCGCCGACGGCAGGTGAGATCGTCTGGCAGGGCCAGAGCGTGCGCATCGCCAATCCGGCAGCCGCGCGCAAGCTCGGCATCGGCATGGTTTTCCAGCATTTTTCGCTGTTTGAGGCACTGACTGTCGCCGAGAACATCGCGCTCTCGATGGATGCAAACATATCGCTCGCAAAGGTGGCGGAGGAGGCTTCGCGCCTGTCGCATGCCTACGGCCTTCCGCTCGATCCGAAGGCTCATGTGGCCGATCTCTCGGTTGGCGAACGCCAACGCATCGAGATCGTGCGGGCACTGCTGCAGAACCCGCGGCTTATCATCCTCGACGAACCGACCTCGGTGCTCACGCCGCAGGAGGCCGACCGGCTGTTCGAAACGCTCAACAAGCTGAAGGCCGAAGGGCGTTCGGTTCTCTACATCAGCCACCGGCTGGAGGAAGTGCAGCGCATTTGCGACCGCGCGACCGTGCTTCGCCACGGCAAGGTCACTGGCGCCTGCGACCCGAAGACAGAGACGCCATCGTCGCTTGCGCGCATGATGGTCGGGAGCGACGTGGCGGCGGTGACGGCAGAGGGCACAAGCACGAAGGGTGCCGTGCAGCTCGAGGCGCGTCATCTGACCGTTCCGGCACGCACGCCCTTCGCCGTTTCCCTGAAAAACATCTGTCTCAAGGTTCATGCTGGTGAAGTGCTGGCCATCGCTGGCGTTGCCGGCAACGGCCAGGGCGAGCTCTTCGATGCGCTGTCCGGGGAGTACCCGGTTGCCGACGACAATGCGGTGCAGATCCGCGAGAAGCCCGTCGGTAACAAAAACATCAATGCCCGCCGCCTGATGGGCGCCGGCTTCGTTCCTGAAGAGCGCCACGGGCACGCAGCGGTGTCGGCGCTACCGCTCTCGGACAATCTCGTGCTCGCGCGCAGCCGCTCCGATGCCAAGGCGTTTTTGGGGGGCGGCTTCCTCAATGTCATCCGTCGCGACGCTGTTGCCACGGCCACGAAGCGGATCTCCGCGGCGATGGACGTACGCAAGAGCGGCGAAGATCCGCCAGCGGGGTCGCTGTCGGGCGGCAATCTGCAAAAATTCATCGTTGGCCGCGAACTTGACCGCCAGCCGAGCGTCCTCGTCGTCAACCAGCCGACCTGGGGTGTGGATGCGGGGGCTGCAAGCCGTATCCGCCAGGCGCTCGTCGATCTCGCCAAGGCAGGCTCGGCCGTGCTCGTCATCAGCCAGGATCTCGACGAGATCTTCGAAGTGGCGACAGAAATCGCCGTCATCAGCGACGGCCGGCTTTCCGATCCTTATCCGGCCAAGGAGCTCTCGCGCGAAAAGATCGGCCTCCTGATGGGGGGCATGTACGGCAAGACGGAAGGCGCGGAGGCCGCACATGCGCATTGAACTGGAAAAACGCGCCAAGGTCTCGACGCTGTTTTCGATCCTGTCACCGTTCATCGCTTTCCTGCTGACGATCGTCTTCGGCGGCATCATGTTCGCGCTGCTCGGCAAGAACCCTGTCATGGCGCTCTACAGCTTCTTCGTGGAGCCCTTGAGCGAGGTTTGGTCACTGCACGAACTGGCGATCAAGGCAGCGCCCTTGATCCTGATTGCCGTCGGGCTTTCGGTCTGTTTTCGCTCCAACAATTGGAACATCGGCGCCGAGGGCCAGTTCATCATGGGCGCGATTGCCGGCTCGATCCTGCCGGTGGTGTTCTATGAATGGCAGTCGCCGCTGGTGCTGCCGCTGATGATGCTGATGGGCATGCTCGGTGGCGCGCTCTTTGCCGCCATCCCCGCCTTCCTCAAGGCGCACATGAACACCAACGAGATCCTCACGAGCCTAATGCTGGTCTACGTGGCTCAGCTCTTTCTCGATTGGCTCGTGCGCGGCCCCTGGCGCAATCCTGGCGGCATGAACTTCCCGGAGACGCGCACCTTTTCGGCCGATGCGATCCTGCCGGAGATGATCGCCTCGGGGCGCACCCACTGGGGTTTTGCCTTCGCCATCATCGCCGCGATCCTCGTGTGGTTCATGATGCGCTACACGTTGAAGGGTTTCGAGATTTCGGTTCTTGGCCAGTCGGCGCGGGCAGGGCGCTTTGCCGGTTTCTCGTCGCGTCGGATGATCTGGTTCTCCATGCTGCTTTCCGGCGCCTTTGCCGGCCTTGCCGGCATTGCCGAGGTCAGCGGCGCGATCCAGCAGTTGCGTCCGGTAATCTCGCCCGGCTACGGCTTCACTGCGATCATCGTTGCCTTCCTCGGTCGCCTCAACCCGCTTGGCATCGTCGCCGCCGGCCTGGTTCTGGCGCTCACCTATCTTGGCGGTGAGGCAGCGCAACTTTCGATCGGCGTTTCCGAAAAGGTGACGCGCGTCTTCCAGGGTTTGCTGCTGTTCTTCGTCCTTTCCTGCGACACGCTCATCCATTACCGGGTTCGATTGGTCTTCGACCGGCTCACCGCGAAAAACACCGAGGGGAGCCACTGATGGGTATCGTCGAAGCAATTCTGCTCAGCGTCATCACGGCTGCGACCCCGCTGGTTCTTGCCGCCATCGGCGAACTGGTAACGGAGCGCTCCGGCGTGCTCAACCTCGGCGTCGAGGGCATGATGATCATGGGGGCGGTGTCGGCCTTTGCGATCACGCAGATCACCGGATCTCCCTATCTCGGCATGCTTGCAGGTGTGGCCTGCGGCGCGCTCTTCTCGCAGCTCTTTGCCTTCCTGACCTTGACGCTTGTCGCCAACCAGGTGGCGACCGGCCTTGCCCTGACGCTGCTCGGCATCGGCGTCTCAGGCATGCTGGGTGAAAGCTTCCTCGGCATCCAGGGCATCAAGCTGCAGCCGATCGCGATCCCGCTGCTGTCAGACATTCCCTATCTCGGACCCTTGCTGTTTCATCAGGACATTATTTTCTATCTTTCGATCGGGGTCGTCGCCGGTGTGAACTGGTTCCTGTTCAAGAGTCGAGCCGGCCTGAAGCTGCGCGCGGTTGGCGACAGCCATGCATCGGCGCATGCGCTCGGCGTGAACGTCATCCGCACCCGTTATCTTGCCGTGATGTTCGGCGGCGCCTGCGCGGGCCTTGCCGGGGCGCAGCTTTCGCTCGTCTACACGCCCCAATGGGTGGAGAACATGTCGGCCGGCCGTGGCTGGATTGCGCTGGCGCTGGTGGTCTTTGCATCCTGGCGGCCGTGGCGGGTGGTCGCCGGCGGCTACCTCTTCGGTGCGGTGTCGATCAGCCAGTTGCACGCACAGGCCTTCGGAATCGGCATTCCCTCGCAGTTCCTGTCGTCGCTGCCCTATCTCGCGACGATCCTCGTGCTCATCCTCATTTCGCATAACCGGCGCATGACCTTGATCAACACGCCGGCATCGCTCGGCAAACCGTTTGTGCCGGATCGGTGAAATCAAGCATTTCAGACGGACATTTCTCAAACCGACAGAGGTCAAGAAAATGAAAAAACTACTGCTCGTCCTCGCAAGCACCGCGGCCGCGATCGGCTTTGCTACGGGTGCAAGCGCTCAGGAAAAGGCCAAGATCTGCTTCGTATACGTCGGTTCCAAGACCGATGGCGGCTGGACCCAGGCCCATGACATCGGCCGCCAGGAGTTGGAAAAGGCGCTCGCAGACAAGATTGAAACGCAGTTCCTCGAAAACGTGCCGGAAGGTCCGGATGCCGAACGTGCGATCGAGCGTCTGGCGCGCTCGGGCTGCGGCCTGATCTTCACCACGTCCTTCGGCTTCATGGATGCGACGATCAAGATCGCGCAGAAGTTCCCCGACGTGAAGTTCGAGCACGCCACCGGTTACAAGTCCGCCCCGAACGTTGCGACCTACAACAGCCGCTTCTACGAAGGCCGCTACATCCAGGGCCAGATCGCCGCCAAGATGTCGCAGAAGGGCGTTGCCGGCTACATCGCCTCCTTCCCGATCCCGGAAGTGGTGATGGGCATCAACTCGTTCGTCATCGGCGCCCGTTCGGTCAACCCGGACTTCAAGATCAAGGTCGTATGGGCCAACACCTGGTTCGATCCTGGCAAGGAAGCCGACGCCGCCAAGGCGCTCGTCGACCAGGGTGTTGACATCCTGACGCAGCACACCGACACGACGGCCCCGATGCAAGTTGCTGCCGAGCGCGGCATCAAGGCCTTCGGTCAGGCCTCCGACATGATCAAGGCCGGCCCGGAGACCCAGCTGACGGCTATCGTCGACACCTGGGGCGCTTACTACATCAAGCGCACGCAGGCTTTCATCGACGGCAAGTGGGAAACGACTTCGAGCTGGGACGGCCTGAAGGACGGCATCCTGACGATGGCGCCCTACACCAACATGCCTGACGATGTGAAGAAGATGGCCGAGGAAACCGAAGCCAAGATCAAGTCGGGCGAGTTGAAGCCGTTCACCGGCCCGCTGAAGAAGCAGGACGGCAGCGAGTGGCTCGCGGCCGGTGCATCGTCTGATGACGGCACCCTGCTCGGCATGAACTTCTACGTCGAAGGCGTGGACGACCAGTTGCCGAAGTAAGCAGCCTCACCGGCATGAATCAGGGCAAACCCCACCGCTTGGTGGGGTTTGCTTTTTATGGCAAGAGGTGTGGGATTTCGCCGCTCGACGGCGGCGCGCGTAGCGATTGCCGACAGTGATTTCACCTGTATTTCCGGGGGGCTTTCCGGAATCGGTTGATCAAACTACACTCGTTTGTGCAAGTTTGAGGCGCACCGCTCGAGTGCTTCGGCGCTCCGGGCTGCTACGCCGGGAGACATCAGGCAGGGGAGTGCCTGGAGGAGATGGATTGAACAGGAGTTTGCTGGAAACCGTGGTGTCCGGCGCGCGCAAGCGGACGAGCCACGCGCATGTCGTCGATCAGCTCGGCAAGGCGATCATTTCCGGCGAGTTTCCGGTGGGCGCGATTCTTCCCGGAGATCCGGAGCTTGCCGCACGCTTCAAGGTGTCGAGAACCGTCCTTCGCGAAGCGATGAAGACGCTCGCCGCCAAGGGGCTGGTCGTGCCACGGGCACGCATTGGCACACGTGTGACGCCGCGCAACGACTGGAACCTGTTCGACAGCGATATCCTGACCTGGCACTTCGAGTGCGGCGTGGACGAGGATTTCCTGGTTCACCTCAGCGAAGTGCGCCTCGCCTTTGAACCGCATGCGGCAGCCCTTGCGGCGCGAAACACCTCGGAAGCTGAAATCAGCCGGATGATGCGCCTTGCCGTTGCACTCGGCGAGGAGGGGCATACAGGCGAGAGTCTCGCGCTTGCGGACCTGAGGTTCCATCTGGCTGTTGCCGAAGCATCGGGAAATCCGTTCATGCGCACCGTCGGCGGCCTGATCGAGGCCGCACTGGTTGGTGTGTTCAAGCTCAGTTCACCGGTTGCCGAAAAGGGCGGCATAGACGAGGTCGCCCGCAACCACATCCGGATCGTCGAGGAAATCGGCCGGCGTGACGAAGCCGGCGCTCGGCTGGCGATGGAGAATGTGATCAAGATTGGTCGCGAGCGGGTTCGCAACGCACTGCACAGCCGTAGCTGACGAGATCCTGGCCGGGATTGTTCAGAATCCGGCCTGTCGCCACAGTCAATGTTCATCGGACCGCGACGATTTCAACGCTTGCGCTTGCTCAGATCGCCGGCTGGCCTTATCTGGTGAGGGGGCGTTCCACGCGGAGCGGCTTTCGTCAACGGTGATCTGGAGACCATGTCCGAGTTTTTTGTCATTTTCGTCCTGCTTTTGATCAATGCATTTTTTGCTCTCTCGGAAATGGCAATCGTCTCGGCAAGCAAGCCCATGCTTCGCCAGATGGCAAGACAGGGAAATCACCGCGCCGAGGTCGCCTTGAGGCTTGCGGAGGATCCGGGCAAGTTTCTTTCGACGGTACAGGTCGGCATTACCCTTGTCGGTACACTCGCCGGTGCCTATGGCGGCGCGACGATTGCCGCGAAGTTCGCCCCCTTGCTCGATGAGATCGCCTGGATCCATCCTTACGGCAACACGGTTGCACTCGTGCTTGTCGTTACCCTCATCACCTTCCTGTCCGTGGTCATCGGCGAGCTTATTCCGAAGCAACTGGCTCTGAAGAACTCCGAGGCACTGGCGATGTTCGTCGCACGGCCGATGCAGCTCCTGTCACGGATCGTAGCGCCCATCGTCTATCTCTTCGAAACGGCGGCGAGACTAACCATGCGCCTGCTCGGCATGCGTCCTGATGATCCGGATCATGTGACCGAAGAAGAGGTGCAGGCGATCATGGCCGAGGGCGTCGAAAGCGGCGCGATCGAGAAGTCCGAACACGAGATGCTGCGCCGAATCATCCGACTCGGCGACCGCAACGTGAAGTCGATCATGACGCACCGCACCGAAGTGAGCTTCATTGACGTCAATGACAGCCTCGAGGTGGTTGGCCGCAAGATCGGCCAGTTCGGTCATTCCCGCTATCCGGTGGTCGATGGCCCGAGTGGCGACGTTCTGGGTGCCGTTCTGGCCAAAGAGATCCTGAACGCGCCGACTTCCGGTCCTTTCGACGTGCGCAAGTACATCAAGGAAATTCACACCCTGCCGGAGACCGCTTCCTGCCTGAAGGCGCTTGAAGCCTTCAAGTCGTCGAGCATCAATATGGCGATGATTGTCGACGAATATGGAAGCACCGAAGGCATCATCACGATTGCCGACATCCTCGAAGCGATCGTCGGCGTTCTGCCGTCAAACTACGACGACATCGAGCACGCGCTCATTCGCCAGCGCGAGGACGGCAGCTATCTCGTCGATGGTCGTACGCCGATCGACGAAATCCACCTGACCATCGGCATCGAAGGCATCGACGCTGACGGCAACTTCGAAACGATTGCTGGCTTCCTTGTGCAGCAACTGCGAAAGACGCCCGAGGAGGGCGATATCGCGATTGCCCACGGTTATCGGTTTGAAGTGGTCGACATGGACGCCCGGCGCATCGACAAGATCCTGGTCAGCCGCTCCGACGAAGCTGCCAACTGAGCCAATCCGCGCAGCCGACGGGTGCCGGGGCGTATTTCCCCGGCTTGCCGTTGACAAGGTTTTCACCGGCAGAGCGCGCGCTTGCATATTCACAGAAAAGCAAAAGGTCGGGCTAGCCCGACCTTTCTCCAGATCATCGCGGGTCCGCTAGTTCATCCGTAGTCGGACGATCTCGGCGACGATCAAGTGATTGCCTTCTACCGCGTCATCATGTCGGCGACATGACATGATCGGTAGATGCCACCCGCCGGCGAGTGTCCAGCCGGCGATGATCTAGCGAAGTCTGAGGATGTCGCAGTCGGTGCCCGCTGGCGCTTCTGGCGCGTGCGGCGCGCGCACGATCAGGCAATCGGACTGTGCAAACACCTTCATCATCGACGAATCCTGCCGCGAGAAGGGGTGGGCGAGGAGGCTTCCGTTTTTGTCTCTGGAGAGCCGCGCCCGTACATAGTCCTGCCTGATGTCATTGGCCGGCAGAGGGCTTGCAAGGCGCGCCGTTGCCAGGCGCTCGCGGTCTGGCAACCGGGCGAGATTTCGCACCAGCGGTTCCAGAAACAGCAAGCTGCAAACGAGGCTTGAAACCGGATTGCCCGGCAGGCCGAGAACGGACATCGCGCCGAGCTGCCCGACCATCAGCGGTTTTCCCGGCCGCATGGCAATGCGCCAGAAGTCGAGCGTCATGCCGCAGTCAACCAGTGTCGACTGGACGAGGTCATGGTCACCGACTGAGGCGCCACCGAGCGTGACCAGCACGTCGACGTCGGCCTCTTGCGTCTTGTTGATTTGTGCGGCGATCGCCTGTCGGTTGTCACCGACGATCCCGAGGTCGATGACCTCGGCGCCGTTGTCGCGGGCAATGGCGGCGACCCCGAAACTGTTCGAGGCAATGATCTGGTCGGCACCCGGCTTGCTGCCGGGCGTCAGCAACTCGTCGCCCGTGGCAAGGATCGCAACGCGCGGCCGCTTGAAGACCGGCAGGCTGGCATGGTTCATGCCGGCAGCTAGCGTCAACCGCCCGGCATCAAGCACGTCGCCCGCAGAGAGTGCAGCCTCGCCAGCCGTAAAATCCTGACCCGCCGTTCGGATATGGCGCCCCTTGCCCGGGACGAAGTTTGTGCGGATTCTGCCATCAGACAGCCGCTCGGTGTCTTCCTGGATGATGACCGTGTCGGCGCCTGAAGGCACGGGCGCGCCGGTGAAGATTCGTACGGTCTCGCCAGCCTTCACCTCGCCCTTGAAACCGTGGCCGGCCGCCGACTGGCCAATGACGGTCAGTTCGGCGCCAATACTGGCGATGTCCTGGTGGCGAACGGCGTAACCGTCCATCGCCGAATTGTCGAAGGCTGGATGGGTAACGAGTGCCGGTATGTCCTGGGAGAGCACCCGCCCGGACGCGTCATGGAGGCCGACGGTCTCGCTCAGTTGCCGCAGTTTGGCGCCGCGAAGAATTCTGTCGAGCGCGTCTTCAACCGAAAGCAGCGCCATGACATCAGTTCCCTTCACGTCTGTAATCGCCGGAGCGGCCGCCCGATTTGCTGACGAGTTGGATGCCACTGATCGCCATCTCGCGGTCGGCGGCCTTTGCCATGTCGTAGATGGTCAGGCAGGCGACGCTGACGGCAGTCAAGGCTTCCATCTCGACGCCGGTGCGACCGGTGAGCTTGGCAAGCGCTTCGACCCGAAGGCCGGGCAGCATCGGGTCGGGCGCAATGTCTACGGTGACCTTGGTCAGCATGAGCGGGTGGCAGAGCGGAATAAGGTTGGAAGTCTGCTTGGCGGCCATGATGCCGGCAAGCCGCGCGGTGCCAATCACGTCACCCTTCTTGGCGTCGCCTTCGAGAATGAGCGCCAGCGTTTCCGCTTTCATGCGCACATGACCTTCGGCGACGGCAATGCGCACCGTTTCGGTCTTGTCGCCGACATCGACCATGTTCGCTTCGCCGCTGCCGCCGATATGCGTGAGCGTTGGCTTACCCATTATTCGGCCGCCAGCGGGTTCGCGATGCCGGTCAGCAGGGTGCGTGTTGCCGCTTCGACATCGCTCTTGCGCATCAGGCTTTCACCGACAAGGAAGGTGGTAATGCCGCTCTTTTCCAGACGCTGGCAATCCTCATGGGTGAAGATGCCGCTTTCACCGACCAGCAGGCGGTCGGCCGGCACCATCGCTGCGAGTTGCTCGGAAACCGCAAGATCAACCTCGAAGGTCCGCAGGTTGCGGTTGTTGATGCCGACGAGCGGCGAGCTGAGCTTCAGTGCGCGCTCCATTTCTTCAGCGTCGTGGACTTCGATGAGCACATCCATGCCGAGCGCGAATGCGACTTCTTCCAGCCGGCGAGCATCGTCGTCGCTAAGCGACGCCATGATCAAGAGGATGCAATCCGCGCCCCAGGCGCGTGCCTCGAACACCTGATAGGTGTCGAACATGAAGTCCTTGCGCAACGCCGGCAGCGTGCAGGCCGTGCGCGCTGCTTGGAGGAATACGGGCGCCCCTTGAAAGCTCGGCGCGTCGGTCAGGACCGACAGGCAGGCGGCACCACCAGCTTCATAAGCCTTGGCGAGCGCGGGCGGATCGAAGTCCGGCCGGATAAGCCCCTTGGATGGGCTTGCCTTCTTGATCTCCGCGATCAGCCCGAACGTGCCGGCTTGCTTGCGCGCGACGAGCGCCTTGTAGAAACCACGCGGGGCGGACTGTTCCGCAATCTGCGCCTTGAGTTCGGCAAGCGGTGTCTGCGACTTTGCAGCATCAATCTCGTCGCGCTTGTAGGCTTCGATCTTGCGCAGGATATCCGTCATCGGGCCGGTCCTTCCTCAGGCAGCGTTCGAAACGCTGATCAAACGTTGCAGCGCTGCCCTGGCACCGCCGCTCGACAGCGACTGGCGGGCGAGCGCCATGCCTTCGCTAAGGTCCTTCGCCTTTCCGGCTATCATCAGCGATGCAGCCGCATTGGCAAGGGAAATGTCCTTGTACGGGTTCTCGGCACCGTCGAGCACTGCCTGAAGCGCCACGGCATTGTGCGCGCCGTCGCCGCCCTTGAGCGCGTCGAGGGTCACTGTCGACAGTCCGAAATCGGCCGGCCTCAACGAGAAGGTCGAGATCTTGCCGTTCTCAAGCGCGGCGACCTGCGTCGTGCCCGTGGTGGTGATCTCGTCCAGGCCCTCGCCATGCACGACCCAGACGTTTTCCGAGCCAAGATCGCGCAGCACTTCTGCCAGAGGTTGCACCCATTGCGGCGCATAGACGCCGACGAGCTGGCGCTTGACGCCGGCCGGGTTGGAAAGCGGTCCGAGCAGATTGAAGATCGTTCGGGTGCCGAGTTCGACACGAGTGGGGCCGACATGCCGCATCGCCGAATGATGCTGCTGGGCGAACATGAAGCCGACGCCGGCCTCGCGGATGCACTGCGAAATCGCCTCCGGGCCGATGTCGAGCTTGACCCCGAGGCAGGAAAGGGCGTCAGCCGTGCCCGACTTCGAGCTCAGCGCACGGTTGCCATGTTTGGCGACCGGTACGCCCGCGCCAGCGACGATCAGCGAAGCGAGCGTCGAGATGTTGTATGTACCGGCACCGTCACCCCCAGTGCCGACGATGTCGATGGCGTCGGCCGGGGCTACGACCGGCAGCATACGGGCACGCATCGCGCCGACGGCGCCGACGATTTCATCGACGGTTTCGCCGCGCACGCGCAGCGCCATGAGGAAGCCGCCGATCTGCGATGGGGTCGCCGCACCCGACATGATGATCTCGAAGGCGGCACGCGCGTCCTCGCGGTTCAGCGCCTCGCGGGCGGCGACCTTGGCGACGTAAGGTTTCAGATCGCTCATCGATTGTTTCCCTTGGGCCTATCTTTGCGCAAGTGCCGTTTCGCCGAGCGTCTGGTTGATCGAAACGCCGTAGGCTGCCTGCAGCGTGGCCACCATCTGGTCGAGGATGTCTCCGCCGCTGACACTGGCCATGGCCTCGATCTGGCGGCTATCGTCCTGGAGCACGTCCGTGGGGCCGGCGTCGTCGACGGAGGTAACCTGCAGCAGCACTTGTCCTTCGCCACCGATGCCGGCAGCGTTGGCGACGTGGCCGTTCGGGCCGGAGAATGCAGCGGCGACCGCAGCCGGGCTCAGTGCGGCGTCCGAGGTGGCGCGGGTCAGGCCGGACTTGGTCTCGACGACGAGACCCAGTTCCGTCGCGATGTCGGCGAGCTTTGCACCCTTTTCGAGACGCTCCTTGAGATCGCCAGCCTTGGCGCCGAGTGCGGCGCGCTGCTGTTCGGCCATCCAGTCGGCGCCGATTTCGTCGCGTGCTTCGTCCAGCGTGCGATCGCGCGCAGGGATGATCTCATCGAGGTCGAACCAGACATAGCCGTCGCGGCCGACATTGACCGGCAGCGTTTCAGCGCCGACGTCGGCCTTGAAAACCTCCTGCAGCAGGGCGGCCTGTTCCGGCAGGCCGGTGACCTCGTCGCCGTTCTTGTCCTTGCCGGTGGCATCGACCGCATCGACGGTCACAAGCTTCAGCTTGAGCTGGTCGGCCACTTCCTTGATCGGTGCGCCCGAGGCACGCTCGTCCTCGATCTTGTCGTGCAGGCGCATGACATCCTCGCTTGCGGCAGACAGAGCGAGATCGGTGCGCAGTTCTTCCTTGACGTCGTCGAGGCTACGCACGGCTTCCGGGCGGATGTTCGTCACGCGCAGGATGACGGCGCCGAAGGCGCCATCGACGACCGGGGTGACGCCGCCATCGGCTGCAACGGCAAAAGCGGCTTCGCCGATCTTGGCATCGGGCACGCGGTCCTTGGTGAACTCGCCAAGGAGAACGTCGGCGGAGGTCTTGCCTTCGGCCTTCACCAGGTCGTCGAAGGTCGTGCCGGCGGCAAGCTTGGCTGACGCCGCGTCAGCGGCTGCACGCGAGGGGAAGGCCAACTGTTCGATGGTGCGCGATGCTGCCGTGCGGAAGCTTTCCTTGCGCCGGTCGTATTCCGCGCGGATCTCTTCGTCGGTCACGGATGCGGTGTCGGCAACATCGGCCGGCTCAAGCTTCACGTAGCTGATCTTGCGGTATTCGGGCGCGCGGTAGTTGGCCTTGCGGTTATCATACCAGGGGGTGAGCACGTCGTCGCCAGGCGCCTTGACGGCATCGATATTGGCGTTCGAGAGCAGCAGATAGTCGACGGTCCGCTTTTCATGGCGATAGACGCCGATCGCGTCGGTCAGGACCTTCGGCGCGGTGTATCCGTCGGAAAGCGCGTCGACGATCTGCGAGCGGATTGCGGTCTGGCTCTGGCTGTTGATGTAATCCTGTTCGCGCAGGCCGGCATTGCGCAGCACGCTCGAGAATGTCAGGCGGTCGAACTGGCCGTTGACGCTATGAAACGCCGGATCGTCGGCGATCAGCCTGGCAAGCCGATCCTGGGACAGGCCGAGGTTCATGTCGTTGGCGAGCTGGTCGAGCGCGGCG
The DNA here is from genome assembly GCF_037026475.1 of Ensifer sp. MJa1. Classification (NCBI taxonomy): domain Bacteria; kingdom Pseudomonadati; phylum Pseudomonadota; class Alphaproteobacteria; order Hyphomicrobiales; family Rhizobiaceae; genus Ensifer; species Ensifer sp. MJa1. The sequence continues at coordinate 77,307 of NZ_JAKUMO010000020.1, forward strand.
CCAGCGACGATCTGCGAATAGACGCGCTGCTCGATGCCGAAAGCGCGCGCCTGTTGCGGCGTCAGCCGAGTACCGAGTTGCCGAGAGGCCTGCGCCAGCGCGGTCTCGTAGGCGAGCCGGAACTCCGGCGCCTTGACCTTGACGTCACCCACGGTCACCACCGCGTCCGATTGGTTCGTCATCGTCAAAGATGAGCCACCCCACACCATGAACGACAGAACGAGAATGATTAGCAGGCCTTTGACGACCCAGGTCTGGGCGGCGCTTCTCAGGAATTCGAGCATGGGGGCAGAAACCTCGTTGCAATGCGGTGGCCATCGGCCAAACGAAATCGTTCCTTAAAACAAACGAAACAGGAAATGAAGGGTTGTTTGCCGCAAATTGCGACCGCTCGCGGGATCGTGCGTCCATTGCGAACGGTCGGGCAAAATGGCCGGGTTTCGCTCTCGACCGGCAAGCGCCTTCCGAGGTTTACAAAGGACGACGAAGCCTTGCGGGCTGTTTCGGCGCACACGGGAGAATGCGTGTCGGATTCGTTAGCCGGCAATCGAAAATTATTTGCGAAACTGAGGTCGAATAGCCGTTGGAACTGTGGTTCTGTTGCTGTGGCGAGGCGATTCTAACGACCTCGCGGGAAGACGCGCCATGCAATCGACAATCGTAATGGTCAACCTGTTCGGAGCGGTGGCACTGCTCTTGTTCGGCCTGTCACTGGTCAAGGATGGCGTGACGCGCGCCTTCGGGGCGCGGCTGCGTACGGGCCTTGCGCAGGGAACGAACGGCGCTGTTCGGTCCTTTGCAACAGGGCTGGTCGCAACGCTCGCGCTACAGAGTTCGACGGCCACGGCGCTGATGACGGCCTCCTTCGTCGAAAAGGGCCTCGTGCAATCGCGCATGGCGCAGATCGTGCTGCTCGGAGCCAATGTCGGAACGGCCATGACCGCCTGGATCGTGGCGACTGGCATCGAATGGCTGTCGCCGCTCGTCATTTTCGTAGGCGTGGTCCTGCATCGTGCCAGCCGGTCGAATGCCCGCCAGGGTCTGGGTGCTGCACTCGTCGGCATCGGCCTGATGCTGTTGTCACTGCACCTGCTCGGCGCCGCGACGGAGCCGATGCGCGATAGTCCGGCGCTGGCGGCTTTCCTCGGGTTGCTTGACAGCGCCTGGCCGGTCGCCCTTCTGATTGCGGCGGGGCTCGCCTTTGCATCATCTTCGAGCCTTGCGGTCGTGATGCTGGTGCTGTCGCTCGCCTCCGCCGGCATCCTGACGGTCGGTCTCACCGTGGCGCTCGTGCTCGGGGCCAATCTCGGCGGGGCCATTCCACCAGTCATGGCAACGCTTTCATCGTCGCCGCCGGCGCGGCGCGTGACGCTTGGCAACCTTGTCGTGCGCGCCATCGGCTGCCTGATCGCCCTGCCGCTCACGAGCGTAAGCGTGGAATTCCTCCAGAGCCTGCCGCTTCCGCGGCAGAACCTGCCGGTCGACGTCCATCTCGCCTTCAATCTCGTCGTTGCCATCCTTGCCTGGCCTTTTGCCGGCCTGCTGTCGCAACTCATGACCCGGTTCATTCCCGACAGCGAGGCCGAGGACACTGGGCCGCGTTATCTTGACGACAACACGTTGCACACACCAGTCATGGCGCTTTCGGGGGCGACCCGAGAAGTGCTGCGTGTTGGAGACCTGGTCGAAACGATGTTGATGCGTGCTGCGAATGCCTTCAACAACAACGACCTCTCCGAAATCCGCGACATCGAGAAGTTCGAAAGACAGGTCGATCAGTTGCAGCAGGAAGTGAAGATCTTTCTGTCTCGGCTGGGGAGGGAGGGCATGAGTGCCGAAGACGGTCGCCGCTCGATCGTCATCATCGACTACGCGATCAATCTCGAACACATGGGCGATATCATCGAAAAAGGCTTGTGCGAACAGATCGCCAAGAAGGTCAACAATGGTCTGAAGTTCTCTGAAGAGGGATACCAGGAGCTGAAGAGCCTTTTTACTCTGACGATCGACAATCTGCGGGTCGCGCAGACGATCTTCGTCACCCGCAATGCCGACCTCGCCAAGCAACTCATTGAGGTCAAGGTCAACGTCCGGCACATGGAAAAGCGCTCGGCGGAACGGCACATTGAACGGCTCCGCGACGGTCTGGTTCAAAGCCTCCAGACGAGCTCCCTGCATCTCGACATGCTGCGCGACCTCAAGCGGGTCAATGCGCACATCGCCTCTGTCGCCTATCCGATCCTGGAGGAGAGCGGTTTGCTGAGCGAGAGCCGGCTGCGGTCGGAGGTCTGATGGCTGCGGCTAGGAGGCTGTGCCCGCTGCGGTCCTGTGCAGTCCGCTGCGGATGAAGGCATCGTAGCATTTGGTCAGCGTGATCCGCTTGTGGCTCGCCTCGAGGCTCGGCAGATAGAGCGAAAGCAGCATCCGGTTGACGTTGGTGACCGGGCACGTCGGCATCAGCGCAACATCGACCGCATTGACGGCGGCGCGCACATTCTCGTCCGGCGGTGGAACCGCGCGGAAGGGATCGGCGCCGATCGCGACATGTTTCGGCGCACTGCGGTCCATCAGCCATGGGAACGGGTTGGTGAAGTCGATACTGAAGATCGTCGCGAAACGCACGCCGTTTTCAGCTTCGTAAGCGCGAAGCGCGTCGATGGCCTCATCGGCGTTCCTGAGCCAGCCGGCCTGGAAGTCGAAATCGCTGTAGAGCAGGAACGACGGCAGCTCGCTGGCATCGGCGAAGGCGTCGAAGGTGGGGCGGTGGTCGACATAGATATCGCGCAAGCGTTCGGCGCGCAGCGCCAAGAGCGGTCGGATGTTGACGGCGCCCATCGTCTTCAGGTTTCGGTTTTCAATCGGAACGCTGTTGATGGCGCCGATCCAGGCGCGCGCACTCTTCTGCACGACCGCGGTCACCGGCGGCAAGGCGGTTGCGGCCGCAAGAAGGCCGATCGCAACCGTTTGAGCTCCGCGCTGCCCGACCGCGACTTCATCGACAACGATCTTCAGCAGCAATGGCAGCAGCAAGATAAAGGCCTGGCTGCCGGTGTTCTGGCTCTCGAAGAGGATGCCCGCAAGCACGAACGTTGCGAGCCAGAGGAAGGGTTGGTCGAGCATTCTACCGAGCGCCAACAAGGAGGGGCTCCTGCCCAGGTGCCTGAGGCCGTCGACAAAGGCTCTGAAGTGCTTTCCGAAAAGCAACAGACACAACAGCCCGGCCGGGATCAGCAGCCCGGCATTGAGCGAAGCAGCCTGCAGCAGGCGCGGCAAAAGGCTGCCGTCATTGACGGCAAGCAAAGAAAGGATGTCGGCGACATAGGCCGAAACGATACCAAGCGCAGCCTCGCTGACGGCGAGAATGGCAACGAACAGCAGCCCCGCGGCAAGGGCAGGCCGGAAGCCAAGGCGACCGGAGGCAAAGGCCATCAGGCACATCAGCGTGCCGGCAACGGCACCTGTGATCTTCACGAAGAAGAGACCGGCCATGGCACCGACAACAGTGACGGCGAGTAGGCGCCAATCGCGCACATGAACCAGAGCGGCTGCCAGGACGTAGAGCAACTGGCAGACCTGACGATTATAGACGCCGAAGCCGTCAGAACCGGGGTAGGGGTAGAAGTCGCCGGTGTTGAATGGCAGCACCGAGAAGATCAGGAACGGCAGCAGGAGCCCATAGGCGACCGTAGCCGAACGTTTCTGCACATCGACGACGATGAGGGCGATCAGGGGGGCGCTGAAGACCAGCAGTGACCAACTTGCCAAAAGCAATGGTTGGCCATTGGGAAAGATGCGCTGGAGGATCGCGAAAAGGTAGTAGCCAAGCGCGCCGACGGGCGTGAAGAAATCGACGGACGGAACCTGCCCGTCGCGGATACGGTTGGCCGCATCGAGATAGAGATAGTGGTCCCAGAACATCGGCCCGATCGGCTGCGGGATCGTGACGGTGAGCAAAAACGCCAGGACGGCGACCGTAAGGGCGAGCAGAAGGAGCGGCGAGCGGGTCAGAAGCAGGGCCAGGCCCGTCCGTCGTGTCGATGTCTCGAATTCCGTTCGGCTATGCATGCGGCCTCATCTCCCTGGGGAGCGATGCACTGCACTGCTGCCGACACAGGCTCCGCGCCTCCTTATGCCATCATTCGGTTTTAAGCCGGTTAACACGACGGGATTGTGAGGATTATGCTTCTCGCAATATGTTGCTAATACCAATCCGGAATCGGGTGCACATTTTGCCCTCGAGCCAATACCGCCTTTCGGAATAGGCAGTCGGCAGCAGCCTGGGAAAGACCAAGGAGAGAATTGTATGGAACGGACGTGCCTGGCCATTATCCTGGCGGCGGGTGAAAGCACGCGGATGAAGTCATCCATCTCGAAGGTCCTGCATCCGGTGGCCGGGCGACCGATGGTCGCCCATGTGGTCGAGGCCTTGTCCAGTGCGTCGATCGTCGATGTTGCGCTCGTCGTTGGGCGGGATGCCGAGGCAGTCTCTGCCGCTGCGGATATCGGTGGCGTGACGATCTCCTCCCACCTGCAGAAGGAACGGCTCGGCACCGGCCATGCGGTGCTGGCGGCCCGCGATGCGATCGCCAAGGGCTATGATGACGTTCTCGTGGTCTTCGGCGATACCCCGCTGATCAGGCCGGAGCCGCTGAAGGCGGCCCGCGATGGCCTTGCCGCCGGCAACGACGTGGTGGTGATCGGCTTCGAGGCGGCGGATCCGAGCGGTTATGGCCGTCTGATCGTCAAGGACGGCGCTCTGCTTGCGATCCGTGAGCATAAGGATGCGACGGAAGAAGAGCGCCGTATCACCTATTGCAACGGCGGCCTGATGGCGATCAATGGTCACAAGGCGCTCGATCTGCTCGGCCGCATCGGCAATGACAACGTCAAGGGCGAATTCTATCTGACCGACGTGGTCGAGATCGTCAGAGAGATCGGCGGACGCGCCATTGCCGTCGAAGCGCCGGAGGAGGAACTGACCGGCTGCAACACGCGTGCCGAACTCGCCTTCATCGAGAGGTTGTGGCAGCAGCGCCGTCGCCACGAACTGATGTTGTCGGGCGTTTCGATGATCGCGCCGGAAACCGTGTTCCTCGCCTGGGACACGGTGCTTGAGCAGGACGTGCTGGTCGAACCCAATGTCGTCTTCGGCCCTGGCGTCCGCGTCGAGAGCGGCGCCATCATCCATGCCTTCTCGCATGTCGAGGGCGCGACGGTTCGCTCCGAAGCAACCGTTGGCCCGTTCGCGAGGTTGCGGCCGGGGGCCGATCTTGGCGAAAAGTCCAAGGTCGGCAATTTCTGCGAGGTCAAGAAGGCGGAGATCGGCGCCGGTGCCAAGGTCAATCATCTGACCTATATCGGCGACGCCTTCGTCGGTGCAGGCTCGAACATTGGTGCCGGCACGATCACCTGCAACTATGACGGCGTGAACAAGCACGAAACACGGATCGGCGAGGGGGCTTTCATCGGCTCGAATTCGTCGCTGGTTGCGCCGGTGACGATCGGCGACAAGGCATTGGTTGCGTCCGGCAGCGTGATCACCGAGGATGTTCCGGCGGACGCCGTTGCCTTCGGCCGCGCACGTCAGGAGATCAAGCCGGGCAGGGCGCGGCTCTTGCGCGAGCGCTATGAGGCGGTAAAGGCCGCCAAGAAGACTGCGAAAGCGGCCGAGTAGGGCTTGAGTTCAGCGCCTCTTGCTCGGCGCGTAAGCGGTCGCTACCGCATTGTTTCGCCTCAGATCGGTTACGATCCAGGGAAACGTGTAGTAGCGTTAAATACTGAAACCGAAAGTGAAATCGGGGCGGATTGCCTCGCCTGGCAAATGCTTTACCAAGGCAGCGCGCCGGGCGGGAGAGCCGCCCTGTCGATTGGGGCGCCGGGATCGGCGCGGGGACGAATTCGGAGACGACTATGTGCGGTATTGTTGGCATCGTTGGCAACCAGGCGGTATCGGAGCGATTGGTTGATGCGTTGAAGCGCCTGGAATACCGCGGCTATGATTCCGCCGGTGTTGCCACGGTCGTTGGCGGCAAGCTCGAGCGCCGACGCGCCGAGGGAAAGCTGGTCAACCTCGAGATCCGGCTTCGTGAAGAGCCGCTCCCCGGCACCATCGGCATCGCCCACACGCGCTGGGCGACCCACGGTGCACCGACCGAGCGCAACGCCCACCCGCATTTCACTGATGGCGTTGCCGTCGTGCACAATGGCATCATCGAGAATTTCTCGGAGCTGAAGGACGAACTGGTCGCCGGCGGTGCCAAGTTCGAAACCGAGACCGACACCGAAGTCGTGGCGCATCTGCTCGCCAGGTTCCGCCGTGATGGTTTGGGACGGCGCGAGGCGATGCATGCGATGTTGAAGCGCCTGACCGGCGCCTATGCTCTGGCCGTGCTCTTTGAAGACGATCCGTCGACGATCATGGCGGCGCGCAACGGCCCGCCGCTGGCCATCGGCCACGGCAAGGGCGAGATGTTCCTTGGCTCCGACGCCATTGCGCTTTCGCCCTTCACCAACGAGATCACCTACCTGATCGATGGCGATTGGGCGGTGATCGGCGCGAACGGCGTGCACATCTTCGATCTCGCCGGCAATGTCGTCGATCGGCCGAAGCAGGTGTCGCTCGCCGCCGCCTACATGATCGACAAGGGCAACCACCGCCACTTCATGGAAAAGGAAATCTATGAACAGCCGGAGGTGATCTCGCACGCGCTCGGCCACTACATCGATTTTGCCGGCAACCGCATCAAGGCAGCCGATGGCGCCATCGATTTTGCCAAGGTGCCGAGCCTCGCAATCTCCGCCTGCGGCACGGCCTACCTCGCCGGCCTTGTCGGCAAATACTGGTTCGAGCGTTATGCCCGCCTGCCGGTTGAAATCGACGTTGCCTCCGAGTTCCGCTACCGCGAGATCCCGCTGTCGCCTGAGGCGGCAGCGCTGTTCATCTCGCAATCCGGCGAAACCGCCGACACGCTGGCGTCGCTGCGCTACTGCAAGGATCTGGGCCTGAAGATCGGCGCCGTCGTCAATGCGCGCGAATCGACCATCGCGCGCGAATCCGACGCGGTCTTCCCGATCTTGGCCGGTCCTGAGATCGGTGTTGCCTCGACCAAGGCCTTCACCTGCCAGCTTGCGGTTCTCGCGTCGCTGGCGATCGGCGCCGGCCGTGCCCGTGGCACGGTGAGTGCCGAAGAGGAGCAGGTGCTTGTGCGCCACCTCGCCGAAATGCCGCGCATCATGGGCCAGGTGTTGAACGCTGTTCAGCCGAAGATCGAGCTTCTGTCGCGCGAACTGTCGAAGTGCCGCGACGTGCTCTATCTCGGCCGTGGCACCAGCTTCCCGCTGGCGATGGAAGGTGCGCTCAAGCTCAAGGAGATCTCCTACATCCACGCCGAGGGTTATGCTGCCGGCGAACTGAAGCACGGACCGATCGCGCTGATCGACGAGAACATGCCTGTCATCGTCATTGCGCCGCATGACCGCTTCTATGAAAAGACCGTGTCGAACATGCAGGAAGTGGCCGCACGCGGTGGCCGCATCATCCTGATTACCGACGAGAAGGGGGCCGCAGCCTCGAAGCTCGAAACGATGGCAACGATCGTACTGCCGAACGTCGACGAGATCATCGCGCCGATGATCTTCTCCCTGCCGATCCAGTTGCTCGCCTATCATACGGCGGTGTTCATGGGCACCGACGTCGACCAGCCCCGCAACCTCGCTAAATCGGTGACCGTCGAATGATCTATATCAGGCACGAGCGTCCGGGCGACGAGCAGGCGATCCACGACGTGACCGCGGCTGCCTTTGAAGGGCATCCGCACAGCGATCAGAGCGAGCCTCTCATCATCGCGCGGCTGCGCGAAGCTGGTGCGCTAAGCCTGTCGCTTGTCGCCGAAAAGGATGAGGCCATCGTCGGTCATATCGCCTTCTCACCGGTGACGCTGACGCCTGCCGAAACGGGCTGGTTCGGGCTCGGTCCGGTGGCGGTCCTGCCGGATCTCCAATCGCAGGGGATCGGCAGGCAGTTGATCCGCGAGGGGGTGGAATGGCTGCGTGCCGAGGGCGCTTCCGGCTGCGTCGTCGTCGGCGATCCCGCCTACTATCAAAAGTTCGGGTTCCGTAACGAATCGGCTCTTGTATTCCCCGGTTGTGCGCCGCAATATTTCATGGCGCTGGCCCTTTCCGGCGCGATGGCGGCGGGCACCGTCGCCTATCATCCGGCCTTCGGGGTGGAGTGAGGTTAAGACGGAAGAAGCATGACGGAACACTCAAAACGCGGCTATATCGGTACTCGGCTGCGCAACTACTTCCTGACCGGGCTGATCATCTGTGCACCGGTGGCGATCACCGTCTGGCTGGTGCGCACATTCATCGATTGGGCCGATGGGTGGGTTAAGCCGTATCTGCCGAACTTCTACAATCCGGATACCTATTCGCCCGTCGCCATTCCCGGCTTCGGCCTGCTTATCGCCATCCTGGTGATCACGCTTGTCGGCTTCATGACGGCAAACCTCGTCGGTCGCTCGATCGTCAATTTCGCCGAGTCCCTCGTCAATCGCACGCCGCTGGTGCGAACGATCTACAAGTCCACCAAGCAGATTTTCCAGACAGTGCTGCAGGAACAGTCCTCGTCCTTCAAAAAGGCCGGGCTGATCGAGTATCCGAGCCCGGGCATCTGGTCGCTGGTGTTCATCGCAACGGACGTCAAGGGCGAGATCGCGGCCAAGTTCGATGATCGTGGCATGGACATGGTGGCGGTCTTTCTGCCGCCGACCCCGATCCCGACGGCCGGGTTTCTGCTGTTCGTCCCCCGCGACAAGATCATTCCACTCGAAATGAGCGCCGAAGACGCGGCTAAGTTGTTGATTTCCGGCGGTCTCGTGACACCGGATTACAAACCGCTTGCCAATGCGCCGCTGAAGATCAGCCAGCAGAAGTCGGCCTGAGATCTTATCCGGCGCGTAGGAACCGGATCGCCTCGTCGCGCCGGTAGAGATAGAGCAGCGTCCGTAGGGCTTCGCCGCGTGCCGAGGTGAGGTCGGGATCGCGTTCGATCACATAGGCTGCATCCTTGCGGGCGATCTCCAGGAGATCGCCATGCGCCTCGAGGCTGGCGATGCGAAACCCCGGCGTGCCCGATTGGCGTGTGCCCAGCAGTTCGCCTTCGCCACGCAGCTTCAGGTCTTCCTCGGCGATCAGGAAGCCGTCCTCGCTGTCACGAAGGATGGAAAGGCGTGCACGCCCGGTTTCACCAAGGGGGCCCTTGTAGAGAAGGATGCAGGTCGATGCCTCGTCGCCACGGCCGACGCGACCGCGCAACTGGTGCAACTGGGCGAGACCGAAACGCTCGGCATGCTCGATCACCATGATGGTCGCGTCGGGCACGTCGACGCCGACTTCGACCACCGTGGTGGCGACAAGCAGCCGGATCTCGCCGTTCTTGAAGGCGAGCATGACCGCGTCCTTTTCCGCACCGTTCATGCGTCCGTGGACCAGGCCGACATGGTTGCCGAAGCGTTTGGCGAGGCTCTGGTACCTTTCTTCCGCCGACATCACGTCGACCGCTTCGGACTCTTCGACCAGCGGGCAGATCCAGTAGGCCTTCTTGCTTTCGCGAAGCGCTACATCCAACCGGTCGACAATGTCGCCGGTGCGCTCGGTCGGGATGGTCACCGTCTGGATCGGTTTTCGTCCAGCGGGCTTTTCCGTAAGCTTCGAGACGTCCATGTCGCCGAAGGCGGCGAGCACAAGCGTGCGCGGGATCGGGGTCGCCGTCATGACCAGCATATGCGGCGAGATCCCCTTGGCCGTCAGGCGCAGGCGCTGGTGCACGCCGAAGCGATGCTGTTCGTCGACGACGGCGAGCGTCAGGTTCTGGTAGTTCACCGTGTCCTGGAACAGCGCGTGCGTGCCGATCACCATGCGCGTTTCGCCCGACGCGATCCGCTCGAGGATCGCGTCGCGTTCCTTGCCCTTCGTGCGACCGGTCAGGACGTCGATGGTCACGCCGGCCGGCGCTGCCATCCTCGCAAGCGTCGCATGATGTTGCCGAGCGAGAATTTCGGTCGGCGCCATCAGCACCGCCTGGCCGCCGGATTCGACCGCAGCCAGCATCGCCATCAGCGCCACCATCGTCTTGCCGGAGCCGACGTCGCCCTGCAGCAGGCGGAGCATGCGCTCGGTCCCTGCCATATCCTTCAGAATGTCGGCGATCGCCGTCGATTGGCTGGCCGTCAGCGAGAACGGAAGGGCATTGATGACGGGACGCGACAGAAGACCTGTCGCGTGCACCGGCGTTCCGGCAACCTTCCGCAGCCGCTGGCGGACGAGCGCCAGTGACAATTGCCCGGCAAGAAACTCGTCATAGGCAAGGCGCCGCCGGGCTCGCGCCTGCGGATCGATATCTGTCGCGTCACGCGGCTCATGCAGGGCGCGGAAACTGTCGGCGGCGCTTTCGAAACCCTGCTTCTCCAGAAGCGCGTCGTCGATCCATTCGGGCATGTCCGGTACCCGGGTAACAGCCGCCTCGATCGATTTGCGCAATGTGCGAGGTGAAAGTCCTGCGGTCAGCCCGTACACCGGTTCGACGAGCGGCAGGTTTTCGGCTTCAGCCGCCCGGACCGCATAATCCGGGTGAACCATCGAGGGCCGGCCGTTGAACCAGTCGACCTTGCCGCTGACGATGACGATCTCGTCGACCGGCAGCGACTTTTCCAGCCAGTTGCCCTTGACGCGGAAGTAGGTGAGCGCCAGCTCGCCGGTTTCGTCATGCAGGAAGACGCGATAGGGCAGGTTGGGTTTGCCACGTGGCGGCGGCTGGTGGCGATCGACCCGCCCGGTAATTGTGACGATGACGCCTTGCGGGGCGTGCGCAATGCCCGGCTGCTGGCGGCGGTCGATCAGAGAGTGCGGCGCGTGGAACACGAGATCGACGACCCGGCAATCCTCGATGGCCTCACGCCCGAGCAGCTTGGCATAGAGTTCGCCGATCTTCGGGCCGATGCCGGGAAGCGTGTCGAGCGGTGAGAAGAGTGGATCGAGCAGGGCAGGACGCATGGTAATGAAATTGCGACGACAATTCGGGCTTTGGCAAGGCTGACAATCACCTATTCAGCGTTTATAGAGCCCATGGACGACAATCCTTAGCCTTGGGCAGGCCGCGTTCCAGTGGTTTCAACGAAGGCCGGTGACACGCCCAGGTATCAAAGCGCTGAAGCGTTCTTTGCGGATCCGACGGGATGCGCGGCGCTGTAGCGGGCGGCAGGAAGGAATTCCCATGACTGGCATTTCACGCAGCAGCGCCGATCTCGATCCGCGTCGACGGCGGATCCTGTTTCGCGCCTGGCATCGCGGCATCCGGGAGATGGACCTGATCCTCGGGCAGTTCGCGGAAGCCGAGCTTGCGGCGCTATCGGATGTCGAACTCGATGAACTCGAGACGATCATGGGCGAGGAGGACAACGATCTCGTCAAGTGGATCACCGGTGAGCAGCCGGTGCCGGAACGCTACCGCACGCTGATGTTTAAGCGGATCGCCGGCTATCGCCCCGATTTCGAGAAACTTCCCGAGGAAATGAAGTAGATCGATGTTTGCTGGTCTTGATCCGAAGAAGATTGTCGAGGCGCAACGGGAAATTACGATCGGCCCGGTTCCAACGGGTGCCGAAGCGCTGATCCTTGCCGAACTGGCGCGCGCCGGCCGGCCGGTTGTCTATATTCTGTCGGACGGGCAGCGGATCGCCGATCTGGAACAGGTTCTCGGCTTCGTCGCGCCCGACATTCCGGTGCTGACGCTGCCCGGCTGGGACTGCCTTCCCTATGACCGTGTCTCCCCGAGCGCCGACACGTCTGCACGGCGCCTGGCGGCACTGAGCGCCCTGATCACGCACAAGAAGAAGCCGCATGCGGCTATCGTGCTGGTCACGGTCAATGCCGCGCTTCAGAAGATTTCACCGCAGGACGTGATCCACAGCCTGGCGTTTTCCGCCCGCCCGGGCAATCAGGTGCGTATGGACGACATTGCGTCCCGGTTGGAGCGCAACGGGTTCGAGCGGGTCGCGACTGTGCGCGAAGTCGGCGAATATGCGGTACGCGGCGGCATCCTCGATGTCTTCGTGCCCGGAAGCGGCGAACCGCTGCGCCTCGACTTCTTCGGCGATACGCTCGAAACCATTCGTTCCTTCGATCCGGCCAGCCAACGCACGACGGGGCAGGTGCGCTCGCTCGACTTGAACCCGATGAGCGAAGTGTCGCTGACGCCGGAGACGATCAGCCACTTTCGCAAGCAGTATCTCTCGCTCTTTGGCGCAACGACCCGCGACGACGCCCTCTATCAGGCGGTCTCCGAAGGCCGGCGCTACGCCGGTATGGAGCACTGGCTGCCGCTGTTCTACGACGATCTGGAGACGGTATTCGACTACCTCGACGGATTCCGCATCGTAACCGACCACCTGGCGCGGGAAGCCGCCGCCGAGCGCTCGAAACTGATCCTCGACTATTACGACGCCCGTCTGGCATCGGCATCGCCGGGAAAAGCGCAGGCCACCCAGGGAACACCCTATAAGCCGGTTCCTCCGGAACTGCTTTACCTGACCTCACAAGGGTTCAACGCTGCCCTTTCGGCGCGCGACGCCATCCGCCTGTCACCGTTCAACGAGCACGAGGGCGAAGCGCGGCAGGTCGTTACCCTCGATGCCCGGCAGGGTATGCGCTGGGCCAAGTCGGCAGGTGAGGGCGAGGCGGAGAACGAGCGCGTCAACGTCTTCGACCAGGCGGTGAAATACATCGCCGAACGGCGCTCGAAGGGCGCCAAGGTGGTGATCTCGGGCTGGAGCGAAGGGTCGCTCGACCGCCTGCTGCAGGTGCTTGCCGAGCACGGACTTGGCAACGTCAAGCCGGTCAAGGCGCTCGCAGACGTCAAGACGTTGAAGCCCGGCGAGGCGGCCGCGGCCGTGCTCAGCATCGAAGCCGGATTCGAGACCGGCGATCTGGTTGTTATCGGCGAGCAGGATATCCTCGGCGACCGCATGGTTCGCCGTTCCAAGCGGCGCAAGCGTGGTGCCGACTTCATTGCCGAAGTGGCTGGCCTCGACGAGGGCAGCTATGTGGTGCATGCCGAGCACGGTATCGGCCGCTTCGTCGGCCTGCGCACCATCGAGGCCGTTGGTGCGCCGCATGACTGCCTTGAACTCGTCTATGCCGACAATGCCAAGCTGTTTCTGCCGGTCGAAAACATCGAGCTTCTGTCGCGCTACGGATCGGAAGGAACCGATGCGATCCTCGACAAGCTAGGCGGTGTTGCCTGGCAGGCGCGCAAGGCCAAGCTCAAGAAGCGGCTGCTCGACATGGCAGGCGGTCTCATCCGCATCGCCGCCGAGCGGCATACGCGCCATGCGCCGGTTCTGGTTGCCCAGGACGGCGTCTATGACGAGTTTGCGGCGCGCTTCCCCTATGACGAGACCGAGGATCAGCTGAACTCGATCGTCGCGGTGCGCGACGATCTCGGCAGTGGCCGTCCGATGGACCGGCTGGTCTGCGGTGATGTCGGCTTCGGCAAAACGGAAGTCGCGCTGCGCGCCGCCTTCATCGCGGCGATGAACGGCGTGCAGGTCGCGGTCGTCGTGCCGACGACGCTGCTCGCACGCCAGCACTTCAAGACCTTTTCCGAACGTTTCCGCGGTCTGCCGATCCGCATCCAGCAGGCGTCGCGCCTTGTCGGATCGAAGGAACTGGCGCTCACCAAGAAGGAAGTGGCCGACGGCAAGACCGACGTGGTCGTCGGTACCCACGCGCTGCTCGGCTCGACGGTCAACTTCGCCAATCTTGGCCTGTTGATCATCGACGAGGAGCAGCACTTCGGGGTCAAGCACAAGGAGCGGCTGAAGGAGCTGAAGTCGGACGTGCACGTGCTGACGCTCTCGGCAACGCCGATCCCGCGCACGCTGCAACTGGCGCTGACGGGTGTGCGCGAGCTGTCGCTGATCACCACGCCGCCGGTCGACCGCATGGCGGTGCGCACCTTCATTTCCCCATTTGATGCGCTGGTCATCCGCGAAACGCTGATGCGCGAGCATTATCGTGGCGGCCAGAGCTTCTATGTCTGCCCGCGCCTCAGCGACCTGTCGGAGATCCATGACTTCCTGAAATCAGACGTTCCGGAACTGAAGGTGGCGGTGGCTCACGGCCAGATGCCGGCGACCGAACTCGAAGACATCATGAACGCCTTCTACGACGGGCGCTACGACGTGCTTCTGTCAACGACGATCGTCGAGTCCGGCCTTGACGTGCCGACGGCAAACACCCTGATCGTGCATCGCGCCGACATATTCGGCCTTGCCCAGCTCTATCAGCTTCGCGGTCGCGTCGGTCGCTCGAAGGTGCGCGCCTTCGCGCTGTTCACGCTGCCGGTCAACAAGACGCTGACGGGCATGGCCGAGCGGCGGCTGAAGGTGCTGCAGTCGCTCGACACGCTCGGTGCCGGATTCCAGCTCGCAAGCCACGACCTCGATATCCGCGGTGCCGGCAATCTGCTTGGCGAAGAGCAGTCCGGCCATATCAAGGAAGTCGGTTTCGAGCTTTACCAGCAGATGCTCGAGGAGGCAGTCGCTGAGCTCAAGGGCGAGGAAGAGATCCACGATACCGGTTGGTCGCCGCAGATTTCGGTCGGAACGCCGGTCATGATCCCGGAAGGCTATGTGCCGGATCTGCATTTGCGGCTTGGTCTCTACCGTCGCCTCGGCGAATTGACGGATCTCAAGGACATCGACGGCTTCGGCGCCGAGATGATCGACCGCTTCGGCCCGCTGCCGATCGAGGTCCAGCACCTGCTGAAGATCGTCTACATCAAGTCGCTCTGCCGCACCGCCAATGTCGAGAAGCTCGACGCCGGCCCGAAGGGCGTCGTGGTCCAGCTCCGCAACAAGGAGTTTCCGAACCCCGCGGCACTCGTCGGCTATATCGCCAAGCAGGGTACGCTTGCGAAGATCCGGCCTGACCACAGCATCTTCTTCCAGAGGGAGCTCGCGACGCCAGAGAAGCGCCTTTCGGGCGCCGCGATGGTGATGACGCAGCTAGCGGGCCTGGCAAAATAAAAAAATCCGTGCAGCGGCGTGATGCAGCTGCACGGCACAAACTGGCAGGAACTGTGAAGGCGGTACCGGTTCGCTATCCGGCGATCAGTTCGGCTTGCCGCTCGCCTTCATCTGAGCGATTTCCCTGAGTGCGTTCGTCAGAACCTCGACCGATTGGGCGCCCATCACGGCATATTGCCCCTCGATGATAAAGCAGGGCACGCCGGTCACGCCCATTTCGCGGGCCATGCCCACCTCTTCCTTGACCGCATCCTTGTCGGCGCCGGACGAAAGCAAGGCCGCGATCACCGGACGGTCGAGCCCGGACTGCTCGGCGATGTCGAGCAACACGGCGTGGTCGCCAACGTTCAGGCCTTCCTCAAAGTTTGCCTTGAACAGACGGTCGACGACGGTCGATTGGGCATCCGCACCTTGGGTCGCTGCCCAGCGAACGAGCCGGTGGGCATCGAGCGTGTTGGGGCTGACCTTTACGGCATCGAAGTCGAAGGCAATGCCGTCTGCGGTTCCCAATTCTCGGAGCATGTCGTGCGCGCGATCGACGGCTTCCTGGCCGCCGAGTTTCGCCGCAAGGTGCTTCTTGTGGTCGACGCCCTCGGGCGGAAGGTCGGGATTGAGCTGATAGGGGCGCCATTGAACTGCGACATGGACGTCAGGCACGTTGGCAATCGCCTGATCGAGCCTTGCCTTGCCGAGATAACACCAGGGGCAGACGACGTCCGAGACGATATCAATGCTGACGGTTTGCATGGTGCAGGTGCCTTTCCTTTGTTCGGTATGACGGCGAGATAAGCCGGTTTGACCCGGCTTTCAATGCGTTACCAAAAGGGAACCGACCCGCTACTGTGCGTCCTGATCCCACCAGGTCGGCAATTGGTAGCCGTAGAGCGGCAAGACATCGGGGCGGCCGATATGCTTGCGCCTGGCGACCCACTGTGCGTCCAGGTGATAGAGCGGCACCAGATAGGAATTGTTGACGAGCAGGCGGTCGTGTGCCCGCACTGCAGCGGTGAAGTCCTCGGTTGTGCGGGCCTGCAGGATGTTGTTGATCATCCGGTCCACATCCTTGTCGGCAACGCCGGCGAAGTTGTCGCTGCCTTGCCTGTCGCGCGCTTGGGACGACCAGCGCCCGGACTGCTCGATGCCAGGTGACAGCGTCGAGGGGAAGGACTTGATGATCACGTCGTAGTCGAAGGATTGGCTGCGCTGCTGGTACTGCGAATCGTCGACGGTCCGGACGGACACCTGAATGCCGAGCGGCGTGAGGAAGCGCTGGTAGGCAAGCGCTAGCTTCTCCTGGCCGGCGTTCTGGCTCATGATCTCGAAGGCGAGCGGCTTACCCTGAGGATCGACCATCTTGCCGTCCTTGATCTGGTAACCGGCCTCCCGGATCAGCGAAACGGCAACACGCAGCACGTTGCGATCGCGGCCGGATGCGTCGGTCACCGGAAGCCGGTAGGTGCCGTCGAGGATCGCCGGGTTGATCCGGTCACGTGCGTCGCCGATGAGCCCGAGTTCACGGTCGTCGGCCGCGGCGCCAAGGAAGCTCAGCGTTGAATTCTGCCAATAACTTTGCGTGCGCGTATAGGCGCCGTCGAACAGGTTCTTGTTCACCCATTCGAAATCGAACGCCAGAGCCAGACCCTGCCGGAGCTTGAGGTTGTCGAACATCGGCCTGCGGGTGTTGAAGACAATGCCGAGCATGCCGGACGGCGTCTTCGGGGTGAAGGTCTCCTTCACGACGTCGCCGGACCGGACCGCCGGGAAATCGTAGCCGCGCGCCCATTTGGTGGCGCTTCCTTCCGGGTAGATGTCGATCTCGCCCTTCTTGAAGGCCTCGAACAGCGAGTTCTCCTGCAGGAAGTATTCTACGGAGATTTCGTCGTAATTGTCCTGGCCGACCTTGGAAGGAAGATCCTTCGCCCAGTAGTCGGGGTTGCGCTTGTAGAGGATGCGCTCGCCCGGCTTCACCTCGGCGACCCGGTAGGGACCGGAGCCGAGCGGCGGCTTCAGGGTCGTCTGCTCGAAGGTCGCGACATCGATCGCGTGTTTCGGCAGCACCGGCGACAGCCCGAGCAGCAGCGGAAGCTCGCGGTCCGCATCCTCGGTAAAGGTGAAGCGCACGCTGCGGTCGCCAACCTTCTCCATCTTTGCCACCTTTGCCAGGCGGTTGCTGAAGGGGACGCGGCCCTTGTCGCGCATCAGTTCGAACGAGAAGATGACGTCGTCGGCCGTGACCGGCTGTCCGTCGGCCCAGCGCGCACTGGGATTGAGATTGAACTGGATGAATGTACGGTCGTCATCCCACTCGACCGTTTCGGCGAGCAGCCCGTACATCGTGAAGGCTTCGTCGCGCGAGCGCTGCATCAGCGATTCGTAGACGAGGTTGCCGTATTCCGGGTCCCACATGCCGCGTGCGGTTGTCCGCATGCTCTTCAGAATGAAGGGATTGAGGCTGTCGAAGCTGCCGACCACGCCATAGGAGATCTTTCCGCCCTTCTTCACGTTCGGATTGACGTAAGGGAAGTTCTTGAAATCGGCAGGCAATGCCGGCTCTCCATGCATGGCGATTGCATGAACCGGAGCAGCGATTGCGCCGCTGGCGAATGAAGTGGCGGTCAGGAGCAGCGCCAGACCGGAAAGAATTGCACGCAAGGTTACCTCCCGCGAGGGCGTCAACAGGCCGATTCCCTTAACGTTACCAACGGTGGTCGATGAATCCAACCGATTGAACGGCCAAAATCCGGCCGGTGGAAAGTCAAAAAATGACACGAAACACTGGATAATCGAAGCAAGCCAATGTAACAGGTGTTTCCGGAAACGGGGTCATGCATTTGCCTTATTTGGCCAACAGGACAACGGCGGCTGACGATACTCACCTGCGGAACGACACTGTTCCGTTACCGGATTCAGGAGACGGAATCACAATGATCTTCAAGTCGAATTTTACGAAGCGTTCGGGCATGGCAGCGCTGGCGCTCTCTGTAGCTGCTGCGGGCGTACCGAGTGTTGCTTCTGCCCAGCAGGCGGCCGCCGGCAAGACGCCGCAGGGCTGGTTCAAGGTCTGCACCAAGCAGGAAGACAATGATGTCTGCATCGTTCAGAACCTCCTGACCGCCAACAATGGCCAGCTGGTCACCGCAGTCGGCCTCATCACCGTCAGCGGCAAGGTCAACCGCAAGGTCATGCAGGTTTCCGTACCGTCCGCGCGCCTGATCCCGACCGGCGTCCAGATGCAGATCGACGGCGGCAAGCCGATCAAGCTCGACTACGCAATCTGCATGCCGGACAAGTGCGTCGCTGAAGCGCCGCTCTCCGACCAACTGATCGCCAGCCTGAAGAAGGGCAACGAAGTCGTCTTCACGTCGGTCAACTTCCAGCGCGCACCGAACCCGATCAAGATGGCGCTTACGGGCTTCACCGGCGTATTCGACGGAGAGCCGATCGAGCAGTCGCAGCTCGAAGAGCGTCAGCGCCTGCTGCAGGAAGAAATGCAGAAGAAGGCCGAGGACGCGCGCAAGAAGCTCGAGGAAGCCCAAAAGGCTGCCAAGCAGAACTAAGCGAGCGCTTACAAGCTGACAAAGAAACGCCCGGACCTTGCCGTCCGGGCGTTTTCATTTTTCCGAGAGCGTAGCCTAGTGGCGGAACGACGTCGCCTTGGGCTTGTAGTGACCGATGCCGTCCTTGTCGAACAGGGCATCGACCTGGGCGTGGCGCATCGGCCGGTCGCTGTCGTCGAATTCCAGGTTCTGTTCGGACACATAGGCGACATACTCGCTGTCGTCGTTCTCGGCAAACAGGTGATAGAAGGGTTGATCCTTGCTCGGGCGGATCTCCTGCGGAATGGCATTCCACCATTCTTCGGTGTTGGCGTACTCCGGATCGACGTCGAAAATGACGCCGCGGAACGGGAATATCCGATGGCGCACCACCTGTCCGATCTCGAATTTGGCGTTTCTTTGTTTCATGACGCAACACATCCTTTCAGGAGATTATCTGGGTTGGCCAACCCGAAACATCAATAGGGTGCTCCCTTCAGCCCTGCGTTAGACGACGGCACCGCGTTTGGATGGACGCGCAAAAGTTGCCTTCTTTATATTATCACACAATTGCGCAAATCATGCGCGTTCGGCAGCGTCTCGCATCTGCGTCGACGGATGGGCAAAAAGAAAAGCCGGCGGCCCTTGCAGGGAGCCGCCGGCTTCGCACGCCTTTGCCGGACCGGAAGCAACCATCATTGCCGCCGGTCCACATGATCTTAGACCGAGTAGTACATGTCGTACTCGACCGGATGCGGGGTCATTTCGAAACGCATCACTTCCTGCATCTTCAGTTCGATGAAGGAATCGATCTGGTCGTCATCGAACACACCGCCGGCGGTCAGGTACTTGCGATCCTTGTCGAGGCTTTCGAGCGCCTCGCGCAGCGAGCCGCAAACCGTCGGGATCTTCTTCAGTTCCTTCGGCGGCAGATCATAGAGGTCCTTGTCCATCGCCTTGCCCGGGTGCAGCTTGTTCTTGATGCCATCGAGGCCGGCCATCAGCATGGCTGCAAACGCGAGGTAGGGGTTGGCGGTCGGGTCCGGGAAGCGGACTTCGACGCGCTTGGCCTTCGGGTTGGTGCCGAACGGAATGCGGCACGAAGCCGAACGGTTGCGCGCCGAATAGGCGAGCAGAACCGGAGCTTCGTAACCCGGGACGAGGCGCTTGTAGGAGTTCGTCGACGGGTTGGTGAAGGCGTTCAGCGACTTGGCATGCTTGATGATGCCGCCGATGAAGTAGAGGCAGGTCTCGGAGAGGCCGGCATATTCGTCACCCGCGAAGGTCGGCTTGCCGTCCTTCCAGATCGACAGGTGCACGTGCATGCCCGAGCCGTTGTCGCCGAAGATCGGCTTCGGCATGAAGGTTGCCGTCTTGCCATAGGCGTTGGCGACCTGATGCACGACGTATTTATAGATCTGCATCTTGTCGGCGTTGCGAACGAGCGCGTCGAACTTGACGCCGAGTTCGTGCTGGGCGGCAGCCACTTCGTGGTGGTGCTTTTCAACGGTGACACCCATTTCGGACAGAACCGTCAGCATTTCCGAGCGCATGTCCTGGCAGCTGTCGATCGGCGGAACCGGGAAGTAGCCGCCCTTGACGCGGGGGCGGTGGCCAAGGTTGCCGGTCTCATAGTCGGTGTCGTCGTTCGACGGCAGTTCGGAGGAGTCGAGCTTGAAGCCGGTGTTGTACGGGTCAGCCTTGTACTTGACGTCGTCGAAGACGAAGAACTCGGCTTCCGGGCCGACGAAGACGGTGTCGCCGATGCCGGATGCCTTGAGGTAGGCTTCGGCCTTCTTGGCCGTGCCGCGCGGGTCGCGGTTGTAGGATTCGCCCGAGACCGGGTCGAGAATGTCGCAGATGATGACCATCGTCGACTGCGCGAAGAACGGGTCCATATGCGCTGTTTCCGGATCGGGCATCAGCACCATGTCGGACTCGTTGATGGCCTTCCAGCCGCCAATCGAGGAGCCGTCGAACATGACGCCATCGGCGAACATGTCTTCGTCGACACAGACGACATCCATCGTCACGTGCTGCAGCTTGCCCTTCGGGTCGGTAAAGCGCAGGTCGACGAACTTGACGTCGTTGTCCTTGATTTGCTTCAGAATATCGCTTGCAGTCGTCATTTGCCGTAATTCCCTGTGTGAGATGACGAGGTTTGAAAAGAAACCGGGCCGAACGGCCCGTGAGGTCAGATGGCGTCGAGGCCCGTTTCGCCGGTGCGGATTCGGATGACTTCTTCCACATTGGAAACGAAAATCTTTCCGTCACCAATGCGGCCGGTCTGCGCGGCGTTGCGGATTGCCTCGATGACGGCCTCCGCGTTTTCATCCGCCAGCACGACTTCGACCTTCACCTTCGGCAGGAAGTCCACCACGTATTCGGCGCCGCGATACAGCTCCGTATGGCCCTTCTGTCGCCCGAAACCCTTGGCTTCCGTGACGGTGATGCCCTGCAGGCCGACTTCCTGAAGGGCTTCCTTCACTTCGTCGAGCTTGAAGGGCTTAATGATCGCTTCGATCTTTTTCATGAGAAAATGTCTCTCCGCTTCTCCCTTTAAAGCAGGATCATGCCCGCTCGCCTTGAATATGCACGTTGCATGCCAGTTTTTCTGCGAAAATCTGTCGGAACGACAAAAAATCTGCTGTCACCGCGCGGATGACCGGATTTCCATACCCTTTGTGCACGCGATCTGCCTATTTTTTATGATTTTCGATCGAAAGATGCTCGGGTTTTGTTGTTGCTTGATCCGTCGGCTCGATCGGAGCACGTTATTTGAGCAACAATTATGTGCAAATGCACAAATGAAATGCAATTGGCACGACGACCCGGGCACTTGCTTCGCGCCGTAAGCCGCGGCTATGTCTAGAGCATGCGCTCAGAACGACACGACCTGCTCGTCACCCCAGCTGAAATGGCTGCCATCGATCAGGCTGCCGCCCGATCCGGTATAGACAGCTTCCTGCTGATGCGCAGCGCCGGCATGGCGGTGTCGTCGGCGGCCCTCCGGCATTTTCCCGGTTCAGTCCGCTTCGTCGTGCTTTGCGGACCGGGCAACAACGGCGGCGATGGCTACGTGGCCGCCTGTGCCCTGGCGGAGAGCGGGGCAACGGTGGCGGTGTTTGCCCACGGTGATCCCGGGGCACTCTCCGGCGATGCGGCGCGCGTCCGGTCCCTGTGGCCCGGCCCGGTTGCGCCGCTCGACACCTACGAGCCGACGGCCGGCGACCTCGTCATCGACGCGCTGTTTGGGGCTGGGCTCTCGCGCGCTTTGCCGGAAGATGTCGTTCAGCTCGTCGAACGCGTCAATGGATGCGGGCTGCCGGTGGTCGCAGTCGATCTGCCGACTGGAGTGGATGGCAGAACTGGTGAAATTCGCGGCGCCGCGTTTACGGCCGCGCACACCGTGACCTTCATGGCGGCGAAGCCGGGCCATTGGCTGTTGCCCGGCCGCTCCCTGTGTGGCGCGCTAGAGATTTTCGATATTGGCATACCAAGGCGTATCCTTGATGCCGGGGCTGGCCCGTTGCGCCTTAACACGCCGGCCGTTTGGTCCGGTTGGAGCGGGGAGCTTCCAGCGGCGACCCACAAGTTCAAACGTGGCCATCTGGTTGTCTTTTCCGGCGACCGGCCGGCGACCGGCGCTGCGCGCCTGGCGGCGACAGCCGGTCTTGCTGCGGGCGCCGGCCTCGTCACCGTCGCATCGGGAAAAGCCGCGCTTGGCATCAACGCTGCGCAACTGACCGCCGTCATGGTCAAGGAAGTGGAGGGCAAGCGCGAACTGGCGAAGTGGTTGCAGGATGGCCGCCTTGCGAGCTTTGTTCTCGGGCCGGGCTTCGGCGTCGGAAAGAAGGCGAGAGATTATGCCCTTGCCGTGTGCGATCGTTCTCTGGTGCTCGACGCCGATGGCATCACCTCGTTCCAGAGCAATCGCGAGGAGCTTTTTGCCGCACTGGCGAGCCGCGGCGGCCAAATGGTGATGACGCCCCACGAGGGCGAGTTTGCCCGACTTTTTCCGGAGATCGCCGGCGACGGCGCGCTCTCGAAGATCGAAAAGGCGCAGAAGGCTGCTCGCATCAGTCATGCGGTCATTATCTACAAGGGGGCGGACACGGTGATCGCCGGGCCGGACGGCAGGGCGGTCATCAATGGCAATGCGCCGCCATGGTTGGCGACGGCTGGGTCGGGCGACGTTCTTGCCGGCATCACCGGCGCGCATCTCGCCCAGGGAATGCCCGCCTTCGAGGCGGCAGCGGCGGCGGTGTTTCGGCACGGTGCGGCCGGTAGCCGGGCAGGGCGGGGACTGACAGCCGAAACGTTGGTCAGTGCCATCCCGCCGATTGCTTGACGCAAAAGAAGCGTCGGGCGCGCTGGGCGCCCGATGCCTTGTTTTTTGGAGATGTCAGCGCTTAGCCACGCGTGCCCTTGGCGATCGGCTCCTGATAGGTGAAGCCCATGTCCCAAGGGAAGTAGATCCAGGTGTCCTGGCTGACTTCGGTAACAAACGTGTCGACCAACGGCCGGCCCTTCGGCTTCGCATAGACGGCGGCGAAATGCGCCTTCGGCAGCATCGCCCGCACTTCTGCAGCGGTTTTGCCGGTGTCGGTGAGATCGTCGACGATCAGTACGCCTTCGCCGCCGTTCTCGGCGATCTCCGGTGCAATGCCCTTCAATACCTTCATCTGCCCCTGGGTGTCGTAGTCGTGATAGGAGGCAACGCAGACGGTTTCGATCATCCGGATGTTGAGTTCGCGGCAGATGATGGCGGCAGGAACCAGGCCGCCGCGCGTGATGCAGACCATCGCGCGCCATTCCTGGCCGTTGTCGGCAAGCCGCCAGGCAAGGGCGCGGCAATCACGGTGGAACTGGTCCCAGGAAACGGGAAAGGCTTTATCGGGCAGCGACATAGGTGGGCTCCGGCTTGTCTGAACGAGGTAAGGCGAAGCGTCCGGCAGATCGGGCAGGCGGAAACGCGTCGTCCTGATTTGCCGACATGCAATAGCGGCATTGATGGCCCGAGTGCAAGAGCCTCGCGCTTACCCTTTCGCACGCGCCTCGGCGATTGCCTGGATCATCGCCTGAACGTCAGCTTCGGCTGCATCCAGAGCCTGCTGTTCGCGAGCGCGCACGACGATGTCGGTCGAAAAATTCTTGCCGTCGAATTTGGGGTAGGAGCCAATGCTGGTTTCCGGGTGGTTTTTCTGCACCTCGGTCAGCGGGCTGCCGATATCACCTTCGCCGAACGGTGAGCGCACGGTTCGAGAAAGGAGTGGCGAGCCGACCTGAAGGCCGGGCAAAAGCGCGTCGAGCATCGCCTGGAACACCTGCGGCACGCCGGCCATCACATGAACGTTGCCGATGGCAAAGCCGGGCGCGGTCGAGACCGGGTTAGGAATGTGGCGCGCGCCAACCGGCATGCGCGCCATGCGCTTGCGCGCATCGGTGAATTCCATGCCACGGCGTTCGTACATGGCGCCGAGCAGCGCCATTGCCTCCGGTTCATGGACGCATTCGACGCCAAAGGCGCGCGACACGGCGTCGGCCGTGATGTCGTCATGTGTCGGACCGATGCCGCCGGAGGTGAAGACGTAGTCGTAGCGCTGGCGAACGGCGTTGATGGCTTCGACGATCGCGGCCTCGTCATCGGCAACGATCCGGACCTCGCGCAGATCGATGCCGACCATGGTCATCATGTCGGCGAGGTGGCCAATGTTCTTGTCCTTGGTTCGACCTGACAGGAGTTCGTCGCCGATGGCGACCATGGCGGCAGTGACGATTTTGGGGCTGCTCATCGATAATCCTTTATATGAGCCAATCATTTAACAGTGTCTGTTCATTGTTCGAGAGGTGAGAACAGTCTGTTTCCCGGATAGCTCCTGGCAGGCGGCCGCATTTTGATAAATCTTCCCGGCAGCAGTGATCAAGTGGGATCGCTTAGTCCAAAGGAGCATTTTATGGCCAAGGTTCTGGTTCTCTACTATTCGGCATACGGACACGTCGAAACCATGGCTTACGCCGTGGCCGAGGGTGTGAAATCGGCCGGCGCCGAAGTCGACGTCAAGCGCGTGCCCGAGCTCGTGCCCGACGAGATTGCCAAGGCTTCCCACTTCAAGATGGATCAGGCGGCACCGATTGCCAATGTCGAGGAACTTGGCGAGTACGATGCCATCATCTTCGGCGCCGGCACGCGCTACGGCACGGTTGCCTCGCAGATGCGCAACTTCATCGACCAGACCGGCAGCCTGTGGATGAAGGGCAAGCTGGTCGGCAAGGTCGGCTCGGTCTTCACTTCCTCGGCCACCCAGCACGGCGGCCAGGAGTCGACGATCCTCGGCTTTATCCCGACGCTCATGCACCACGGCATGGTCGTCGTCGGTCTTCCCTATGCCTTCCAGGGACAGATGGGCGTTGACGAGATCAAGGGCGGCTCGCCCTACGGCGCATCGACGATCACCGGCGGCGACGGTTCGCGTCAGCCTTCCGAGGTTGAGCTCGAGGCAGCCCGTTTCCAGGGCGCGCATGTTGCCAAGATCGCCTCGAAACTCTCGGCCTAAGCAGCTTTAGACAATCGAATCATGAGCTTGAACGGCCCCGAAAGGGGCCGTTTTTCTGTCACGCGGCTAGCCTTTCCGGGTGATTCGCAAATGTGGCAATTCCTACCACACCTGTGCTAATATCCGCCCGTTCAGCATGAGCATGCCATCGACGAGGAGGAGTGCAGGGCTGTGCGGCAACGGCCCGCCGAAGACCGGAGCGTCTTTCGGAGTGTTGGGAGGGCAGCATGGCGCGCATCACTTACACCATCGTTCCTCATGACGGCGGGTGGGCCTACAAGGCTGCCGACGCCTATTCGGAACCCTTTCCGAGCCGAGAAATGGCACTCTTAGCCGCAAAGGCCGCCGCTGCCGAACAGCAGGTCGGTGGCGACGACGAAGACATCAGTTTTCAAGACGAAGAGGGCCATTGGCACTTCGAGCATACAGATGGCGGCGATCGGCCCGAGGCAACTGTCGAAGACGGTTGAATAGCCGAAGGGCGGCAGGCTCACACCGAACACATAGCGTTCTGCAACAGTATTGCGTGCACATCCATCTTCTCCATGGAGGATAATCGATGCACTACAGCGTTCAGATCTTCACCTGGACCCCGCGGCAGGGAGTCCACCAGGTCGGATCGGCAATCGAGGTGGACGCCCCCAATTCCAAGGCGGCAGCGGTCTCTCTTCTCGGCCTCAGACTGGAGGACCAGGGATGCGCAACGAAACTCGCCGTGCGCGTATGGCACGACGATGCCTACCGGGCCGAATGCGATTGCTATTACTACAACAATTGAGCGGTCGCTGATCGCGGGAGCAAGGCCTGTCGTTTTCCACGAGAGGCGGCGATGAGTCGTGGGAACTGAACAGGTCGTTTGCCTGGTGCGGGCGACGGGGGTCGAACCCGTACAGCCAAGGCCGAGGGATTTTAAGTCCCTTGCGTCTACCAGTTTCGCCACGCCCGCATGCAGCCTAGATCAAACACTCAGGTCAAACAGTCAAGTGTGATCGAGGGTATACGGGGTGGACAACGCGCTTACTCTCGTCTTCAGAAAGCAGAAGACGCCCGCGGCAATCAGCGCCCCAAGGCCGTAGACGATAAATGCGTCGACAAAGGGCCGGCCCGAATTGAACGAGTAGATGGCGGGCGCGGCAAACAACAGCACCGCCAAACCCGCGAGGCGCGAGGAAAAGGCGCTCAAAGCGGAAGCCTTCCGCAACAGCCATCCAATGAGCATGCCAACCACCACCATCGCGATCACTGCACCGAACACAAGCGCCAACATTGGTCCCCCTCATCTAAGCCACCATGGGGACGATAAGCTGTTCGTGTATCATCGATACGCGTCAGCTTATATTTGCAATCGACTTGGCGCTTGCGATCGACAGTCAAGCCTTCGGTGTCAAGCGCTCAAGGACCGTGCCCAACCCGCCGAGATCCGCAATCTCGCGAAAACGCGGATGGTCCTCCGGCTTGTCGTGGTGTTCGAACGACCAGGTGAGTGCATGCGGGACATAGACACCCCAGCTTCCTGCACCGAGTGCAGGCACGATATCCGACTTCAGCGAATTGCCGACCATCATGCTTTTCAGCGGTCCGTCTCCGTGACGTTTGAAGATGCGCTCGTAGGTGGCGACCGTCTTGTCGCTGACGATCTCGACGGCGTCGAAATAGTCGCCAAGGCCGGAGGCGGCGAGCTTGCGCTCCTGGTCGAAGAGGTCGCCTTTGGTGATCATCACCAGGCGGAACTGGCCATGCAGCGCGTCGAGCGTTTCCTTGACATGGGGCAGCGGCTCGACCGGGTGCACGAGCATATCGCGGCCGGCTGCCAGGATTTCGGCGATGACGGAAGAGGGCACTTTCCCGTCGGTCACATCCACCGCGGTCTCCACCATCGACAGCACGAAGCCCTTGATGCCGAAGCCGTAGAGGCCGAGGTTGCGTTTCTCGGCGGCAAGCAGCCGCTCGGACAGATGTTCGGTGTCGGTATGGGGGCGGAGAAGGTCTGCAAATCGGGCTTCGGTCAGGCGAAAAAACTGCTCGTTCTGCCAAAGCGTGTCGTCGGCATCGAAACCAACAGTCGTTATTGCATCAGGCATTGTCTTTAGGGTCCGGCGATCTTGAATGGTTGGTCGACACTGGCGGTCTTGCCACTGTTGACGTCGTTGAAACGGAAACGCAACACGTAGTCGCCGGCAGGTGCGCCGGAAACATGCATGGTCAGGCTCGCATAGATCTCCTGGTTTCTGAGGAAACCCATGAAGGTAAAATCGCCGAACCCCTTCTTTGTAGCGAGCACTTCGCCCTTCGGATTGAGGATGTCGAAATCGACGGTGAAGTGGCTCTCGAGTTTGCCTTTTGTCGAGGCGTCCTTCCAGGTGAGGCCGATGGGCTCGATATAGGAGATCAGCGTCTCCCCCTCCTTGAAGACCGAGCCTTCGCGCGGGTCGTACATGGCGTAGCCGGTCGGAGGCTTGGAGACGAAAATTGCCTTGCCGATGGCAAAGGGCAGAGTTTGCGAGAAGTCGCTTGTCGCCTGGCGCAAAAGGTCGCGGGCCTTGGTGGCATCGCCCGCAGCAGCGAGTTTCTCAGCCTGCACGGCCGCATCGGCAAGCGGGCCGGCATGGGCATTGTTCGCCAGCATTGTGGCGGCGGTCAGCGTCGCCAGAAGAAGCATATGTTTGACCATCACGTTCCCCCATCGCCGGTTTCGGCCGACTTTCTGCATCTGCCGTATCAAACCAACACGATAGGGCCTGTGGGCCAATGGTCAATGCTTCCAGAAGACCGGCGTCAGAATGACGAGCACGGTCAGGACCTCCAGGCGGCCGAGCAGCATCATCAGCGACAGCAAGTAGAGCTCGGGATCGCCGAGTGTCGAGAAGTTGCCGGCTGGCCCGATGATCGGACCGATCCCGGGCCCGACATTGGAGAGGCAGGTAATGACCGCCGAGGTTGCGGTGATCAGGTCATAGCCGAGCGCGCCCATGGCAAGGCTCCCGAGCACCCACAGCAGGATGTAGGTGATGAAGAACAGGAAGATGGCGCGCTGCGTATCGGCATCGACGGCGTTTTGGCCATAGCGCACCGCATAGATCGCGTTGGGATAGACCAGTTTGTTGAGCCCCGAGCGGATCGCGTTGAACAGCACGATGAAGCGGTAGGCCTTGATGCCGCCGGCGGTCGATCCGGAACAGCCGCCTACGAATGTGGCGATGAAGGCGGCGATGACCACGAAGGGACCCCAAAGCGTATAGTCCTGGCTGGCATAACCACTGGTCGAGAGGATCGACGTGATGTTGAAGAAGGAGTGTGCCAGCGCCAGGTGGAATTCGACGCCGTTGACCAAGCGGTGGAATATGGCGACGGCGATCGAAAAGGCCGATAGATAGCCGAGAAAGACGATGATCTGCGGGTCGCGTAGCGCATCGAGCCTGCCGCGCGCCACAAACACGATCAGGATCGAGAAGGGCAGGCTGCACAGCGCCATGAAGAAGGTTGCCGTCCAGAGCAGCGGAATGCTGCCGAAATAGCCGAAGGACGCGTCATGGGTCGAGAAGCCGCCGGTCGCCACGGTTGACATGGCGTGGTTGACGGCGTCGAAGCGGTTCATGCCCGTCAGGTTGTAGCCGATGGCACAGAGCAGCGTGATGACAACGTAAACAATGAGAAAGGCGCGGCTGAAGCTGGCGAGCCGCGCAAAGGGTTTGTCGCTGGTGTCGGAGGATTCCATCTTGAAGAAGGACATGCCGCCGACCCTCAGATAGGGGATGATGAACAGGCCAAGCACCACGATGCCGATGCCGCCGAGCCAGCAGAGCAGCGACCGCCAGACGAGCAGGCCGGGTGGTGCGTTGTCGAGGCCGACGATCACGGTGCCGCCGGTGGTGGTGATTGCCGAAACGGATTCGAACAGCGCCTGTGCAAAGTCGAGGTCGAGCGAGGACAGCCAGAGGGGTATCGCGCCGACGACGGAAAACACCGCCCACAGCAGGTTGACGAGCACGAAGCCGAACTTCTTGGAAAACGGCGGTGGCCCCATCCGCGTTGCCATGAAGGTCGCAAGCGACAGTCCGCCGACCAGGAAAGCCGAAGCCGCGAAGATCTGCCAATCCGGGTGGCCGTAGTAAAGGTCGACCATCGCCGGCACGAGCATCGCGCAGGCAAGGTAAATGCCGAGGATTGCCGCGATATGCACAGCATGCCGGATCAAGGTTGCGTTCAAGCGTTCAGTTTCCCGGAAATGATTGTGTGCCGGCCGTTACGATGCGGCGGCATTGTTCACGGCGGCTCGATTCGAGTCAAAGCGATGGCCTCAGGCGTTGCAATGTGCAATAGCCACTGCCATCGACCAACTCAACGGAAGACCGCACGCGATGAAGCAGGATGTTGAAACCGCAACCGAAGCCTTGCGGGAGATCTTCCCGCCGACGCCGCTGCAACTCAACGAGCACTTGAGCGCACGCTACG
Source organism: Ensifer sp. MJa1 (assembly GCF_037026475.1). Classification (NCBI taxonomy): domain Bacteria; kingdom Pseudomonadati; phylum Pseudomonadota; class Alphaproteobacteria; order Hyphomicrobiales; family Rhizobiaceae; genus Ensifer; species Ensifer sp. MJa1. Next base: position 106,938 of record NZ_JAKUMO010000020.1, read on the forward strand.
GCGCCAACATCTACCTCAAGCGCGAAGACCTGTCGCCCGTCCGCTCCTACAAGATCCGTGGCGCCTTCAACTTCTTCCGCAAGGCAATCGCGGCCGGTGCGGCGGGCAAGACTTTCGTTTGCGCCTCAGCCGGCAACCACGCTCAAGGCTTTGCCTTCGTTTGCCGCCATTTTGGCGTCCCGGGTGTGGTCTTCATGCCCGTGACCACGCCGCAGCAGAAGATCGACAAGACCCGGATGTTCGGTGGCGAATTCATCACCATCCGTCTCGTCGGCGACATTTTTGACCAATGCTATCAGGCGGCGCGCGATCATGTGGATGCGATCGGCGCTGTCATGGTGCCTCCCTTCGACCATGTGGATATCATCGAAGGACAGGCGACAGTTGCGGCCGAAATCGTCGAGCAACTGCCGGAAGGCGTTACGCCCGATCTGGTGGTGCTGCCCGTTGGTGGGGGCGGGCTTTCCGCCGGGGTCACCGGGTATCTCAAGGACATGATTGCCGCCGAGCACTTTGTCTTTTGTGAGCCTGCCGGCGCGCCATCGCTGCGCGAGAGCCTCGAGACCGGTAGTGTCGTGACGCTCGATCAGGTCGACAACTTCGTCGACGGCGCGGCCGTTGGCCGGATCGGCGATCTCAACTTTGCCGCACTTCGGCGTTTTTCCGCGGATCAGGTCATGCTGTTGTCTGAAGACGCGATTTGCCAGACGATCATCGACATGCTGAATGTCGAAGGTGTCGTGCTCGAGCCGGCCGGTGCGCTGTCGATCACCGCGCTCGAAGAATTGGGACCTGAAGCACTGGTTGGCAAGACAGTGGTCGCGGTCGTTTCCGGCGGCAATTTCGATTTCGAGCGTTTGCCCGACGTCAAGGAGCGGGCCATGCGGCACGCGGGCCTGAAGAAGTATTTCATCCTGCGCATGGCGCAGCGACCCGGTGCGCTACGCGATTTCCTCAATCTGCTTGGCGACGAGGACGATATCTCGCGCTTCGAGTACCTGAAGAAGTCGGCACGCAACTTCGGCTCCGTCCTGATCGGCATCGAGACCAAGCACGCTGAAAACTTCCCGGCGTTGAAGTCGCGGTTTGACGCTGCCGGATTGCGCTATCAGGATATCACCGAGAACGAGATCCTCTCGAACCTCGTGGTCTGAGGCGGCGCGCGACGCCGCGGTCTATAATCGCGACCTACAGCGCCGCGCGTCCTTTAAGACGCGCTAAGGACGCTGTGATACTTTAAAGCTGCATAATCTTACCCCTAAATCGATTCCGATCTAAGGAATTATGCAGTAGGCTTTGACAGCGCCGGTCGCCGCAGCTAGGTCTTGGTTATGGCATCGTTTTTCTCGAAATTGTTCGGCCGCTCCGGCTCTTCCGAAACCCAGGCACAGCCCGCTGCCGGCAAGAGCGAAGCCTATGCCGACTGCACCATCCGTGCGACGCCGATGCGCGAGGGGTCGCAGTTCCGCCTGGCCGGCAGCATTGAGAAGGCCTTGCCGGAAGGCGGAACCAAGGTCCGCAGCTTCATTCGCGCCGATCTCTTTACCTCCGAGCAGGACGCGATCGATTCCGCCCTGCGCAAGGGCCGTCAGATCATCGATCAGACCGGCCCCTCGCTGTTTGCCGACGACGCCCAGTCGCGCCAGGTGTGACAGTAGCCCGACCGTGGGCATTGCCTTGCGCATCGGTCCAATTTCAAACTTTTGCTGAAGCGACTTGTTTCGTTCTGTTGGCTGGCCAGCTTGGCGGGCCAATCGTTGAGCCAGCCCCCAGACCGGGCCGCCAGCTAGGCGGCCCGAACAGTACGCGCAAGCTTAAAGCTTGATACGGAAGCGGGCAAATCCCTCGGCAGCATCACCGGCATCTTCGACGGTGATACCCTTGACCTCAGCCAGGAACTGGCGGGCCTTCGGCCCGCTGTCAAACGTCACACTGGTGCCGGCAAGCGGCACGAATGTCCAGTTGGCATCGGCCGACGGATTGATCGTGCCCTGATCGATGATGTAGCGCACCACGACATCGCGATTGGTGTCGGGCGCCACGAACACCACCTTGTCGGCCGTGATGTCCGGGAAATTGCCGCCGCCACCGGCGCGGTAGTTGTTGGTAGCGACAACGAATTTCTGCGCTGGATCAATCGGTTGTCCGCTGAATTGCAAGTTCTTTATGCGGTTGGAGGCGGCGTTGATCGTATTGCCGTCCTTGTCGAACTTCGGCGGCTGGGAGAGGTCGATCTGGTAGGTGACCCCGTCGATGACGTCGAAATTGTAGGAGGGAAAACCGCCGTTGATCAGCGGCGCGTCGGCGGCGCCGGGCTCGACGTGATTGAAGATGCCGGCTGACATTTCGAGCCAGTTGCGCACCTGCTCGCCGGTGATCACAACCGCCTGAACCGTGTTCGGGTAGAGATAGAGATCGGCGACGTTCTTGATGGCGATATCGCCGGCCGGAACGTCGGTGTAGTAGTCCGCGCCACCGCGACCGCCAGCCTTGAAGGGCGCGGCCGCCGAGAGCACCGGCAGGTCGCGGTGCTCGGTATCCTTCAGCATGTCCTTGATGTACCAGGTCTGGGCTTGGCTGACGATCTGCACCGATGGATCGTCGGCGACCAGTGCGAAATAGGAATAAAGCGGTGCGCTCGTCTTGCCGACCGGCGTGCGGACATAGGCAAGTGTCGCCTCATGGTCCTTCTGCGCCGCTGCCAGAACCTGCGGCTTGTCGGCGACCTCGGCGATCACCTTCTTTTCCTCGCGACGATAGATCGGCCGCGCTTCACTGGTTGAGCTGACGACGCGCCAGGTGCCGCCTTCGCGCTCAAGCAGCAGGTCGATCAGGCCGAGATGCGAGCCCCAGAAGCCACCCATGACACCGGGCTTACCGGAAATCAGCCCCTTCTTGTTGTCGACGCCGGCAATCGCTTCGAACTTCTGTCCGGGAAAATCGAGGTGGCTGTGGCCGGTGACGATGGCATCGATGCCTTCGATTGCGGCAAGCGGCACCGAAGCGTTTTCGAGGTTCTCCGCATAGGCCTGCTGGCCGATGCCGGAGTGGGAAAGCGCGACGATGATATCCGCGCCTTCCTCGCGCATCTGCGGCACCCAGGCCTCTGCCGCCTTGACGATGTCGCGGGCATTGGCCTTGCCTTCGAGGTTCTTGGCATCCCATGTCATGATCTGCGGTGGCACGAAGCCGATCAGCCCGACGCGGATCTGATGCTCTTCACCGGAGCCGTCCTTCACCTTGCGGTCGAGAATGACATAGGGTTTCAAGAACAGCTCGTCCTGACGCGCATTGGCGGCAAGCGCGCCTTTGGTCAGGTTGGCACAGACGACAGGGAAGTTGGCGCCGTTCAGCACCTTGAACATGAAGTCCAGGCCATAGTTGAATTCGTGGTTGCCGAGCGTGCCGCAATCGTAGCCGAGCACATTCATGGCGGCGATGATGGGGTGGATGTCGCCGTCCTTCATGCCGCGCTGATAGGCGATATAGTCGCCCATCGGGTTGCCCTGCAGAAAGTCGCCGTTGTCGACGAGAACGGAGTTCGTCGCTTCCGCGCGAATGGCATCAATGATCGATGCTGTGCGCGCCAGGCCAACCGTGTCGTTCGGCTTGTCGCCATAATAGTCGTAAGGAAAGACGTGGACGTGCAGGTCCGTCGTTTCCATGATTCTCAGATGCGCCTGGTTGGCGCCCGCGCGGGCGGAAAACGGATGCAGCATGACAAGTGTCGAGGAGGCCGCGGCCCCCGCAAGCAGCGAGCGGCGCGTGAGGTGGAACGGGGATGTCATCGATGGCATGCAGTCCTCCATTTATCAAGAATGCCGGTCGTTTTAGACGGGCGAAGGTCGCTGTGGTCTGAAACCTGCAGGAGCCTGCAACCCGCAGTAAGGCGCGCCGGCAGGCAACCACGATGGGTTGGCCGGGACTATGCCGCAAAGGTTCGCGAACCGAAAGCAGCGGATTTTCGCATTTCGGGACGGCACCTGCCTGGCTGGGTAAAGTTTTCTTTAAAGTTCCTGGTTAACGGTGCTTTTGGAAACGAAAGCCTTTCAAGCACATGCCAAACGTCAACCTTCTTCTCTTCGTCGGCGAGGCCCTGGTCTATGTCACGGCGATGATCGGGCTCCTGCATCTTCGCGCCCGTCTGGGTCTAGGTGTCTTCGTCGCCGCGCTCGGCGTGATGCATTTCATCGAAACCTACCTTGCCGCCGTCTTCTATGTGCAATTGCCTTTCGGGGTGATCTCGCCCGGTTCAGCCGTTCTCTTCTCCGGCAAGCTGATGATGATCCTGCTGCTCTATGTGAAGGAGGATGCGGCAACCGTTCGCCAGCCGATCTACGGCCTGCTCGCCGGCAATTTTCTGACGGTGGCTCTCAGTCTGTTGCTGCGCCAGCACGATACCGTGGCAATCGTGGCCGAGCGCTCCGCCGATATTGCCTTCATCGATGAGATGGGATGGTTGATGGTCTGGGGGACGACGATCCTTTATCTGGATTCGCTGATGATCATCCTGCTCTACGAGCGCCTGGGGCGGTGGCTGAGGCGTTTCGTGACCGTCCGCTTCCTCATTTGCGGCATTGTCGTCTTGACCTTCGATCAGGCTGCCTTCTATCTGGCGCTTCGCTGGTGGAACGGAGCGCCGGCCGAGGTCTTCTGGGGCGGCTGGATGGCAAAGATGCTGGCCGCACCGTTCTACGCCATCGCCATAGGCATCTATCTCAACGCCTCGCGCCATCCGTTTCTGGCCATGTCGGATCGACCGCTCGGCGACATCTTCAATACGCTGACATTTCGCGAGCGCTACGAGGACCTGCTGTCCCGTTCCGGGCAGGATACGCTGACCGGTTCGCTCGACCGCAGCCGGTTCGAGATCGAAGCGCCGGAAATGCTGCGTACCGCGAGCGCCAGCGGCGCCCCCGTCAGCCTGATGATCATCGACGTCGATCATTTCAAGAGCGTCAACGATCGCTTCGGTCACCTGGAAGGTGACCGTGTGCTGCAGCAGTTGGTGGAGACCGTGAAGTCGAACCTGCGCCCGGTTGACCGGCTGTTTCGCTACGGCGGCGAGGAGTTCGTCATCCTTTGCCCTGCAATGGCGCATGAAGACGCGGTAAGGCGCGCTGATGAGATCCGGATCGCAGTCTTTGACCACGTCAAGACGGCCGACGGCAGCGCAGTGTCGGCCAGCATCGGCCTGTCGTCGGCGCCATTAGATGGAACGGCGATCGAGCCGCTGCTGTCGCATGCCGATCTCCGGCTTTACGCCGCCAAAGGACGCGGCCGCAATTGCGTCGTCGGCCGCTAGAGCTTTTCAGATGCCGACATTCGGCCGGTCGATGATCTCGCGCAATGAGAAGCTCGAGTTGATCTTGACGACGTGGGGCAGGGCCGACAGCCAGTCGCGGTGGATGCGCTCGTAGTCCTGCAGATCCTTGGCGGCCACTCTGAGGATGTAGTCGTATTCGCCCGACATCAGGTAGCAAACGAGCACGTTCGGACAGAGCTTTACGGCCGCCTCGAACTCGGCAAGCGTCTTGGCGAACTGGCCCGACAGCGAGATGTGCACGATGACCATGATCTGGTAGTCGAGCGCCTTATGGGCGATGCGGGCATGGTAGCCGGCGATCGTCCCGGATTTTTCCAGTATGTCGACCCGGCGCGAGCAGGCTGACGGCGAAAGCCCGACTTTCGCCGCGAGATCGGCATTCGAGACGCGCCCATTCTGCTGGAGAATGCGCAGAATCGCATGATCGATGGCATCGAGTTCGCTCATTCGTGGTTTCCCCTAAATTCCCTGCCTTCTGCGCAAGACTATTCGAAATCATTGCTCCGGCGATCATGTCTTTGCAAGGACATTCGGTTCACTGCGTGTTTTGCTGAATGCCTAGACATAAACGGCGAAACGCCTGAAACAGGAGAGGAACGCAAGCATGCGTGTCGGTTGCCCGAAGGAAATCAAAAACCATGAATATCGTGTCGGCCTGACGCCCGGCTCGGTGCGTGAATATGTTGCCCATGGCCACGAGGTGATCGTGGAAACCAAGGCCGGGGCGGGGATCGGTGCGGATGACGATGCCTACCGTGCCGCTGGCGCGAAAATTGTCGCGACGGCAAAGGACGTGTTCGAAAAGTCGGACATGATCGTCAAGGTCAAGGAGCCGCAACCCTCAGAGTGGGTGCAACTCCGCGACGGCCAAATTCTCTACACCTATCTGCATCTCGCGCCCGATCCGGAGCAGACCAAGGGCCTGCTGAATTCCGGTGTGACGGCGATCGCCTATGAGACCGTCACCGACGATCGTGGTGGATTGCCGCTCCTTGCGCCGATGTCGGAAGTGGCGGGTCGCCTGGCGATCCAGGCCGGCGCAACCTCGCTGCAGAAAGCCAATGGCGGCCGCGGCATCCTGCTCGGCGGCGTTCCGGGCGTGTTGCCGGCGAAGGTGACTGTCATCGGCGGCGGCGTCGTCGGTCTGCATGCCGCACGGATGGCGGCCGGTCTTGGCGCCGACGTCAGCATCCTCGATCGTTCGATCCCGCGCCTGCGCCAGCTCGACGATCTCTTCGCCGGCCGCGTTCATACGCGTTACTCGACCATCGATGCGCTGGAAGAGGAAGTCTTCTCCGCCGATCTCGTCATCGGCGCAGTGCTCATTCCGGGTGCGGCGGCTCCGAAGCTCGTCACCCGCGAGATGCTGACCGGCATGAAGAAGGGTGCCGTCGTCGTCGATGTCGCCATCGACCAGGGCGGCTGCTTCGAAACCTCGCATGCGACGACCCATTCCGACCCGACCTACGAAGTCGATGGCATCGTGCACTATTGTGTTGCCAACATGCCGGGTGCAGTACCGGTCACCTCCGCGCATGCGCTCAACAACGCCACGCTGCACTATGGTTTGCAACTTGCGGACAAGGGGCTGAAGGCGATCGCGGAAGACCGACACCTGCGTGCCGGCCTCAATGTCCATCGCGGCCGCGTCACCAACGCACCGGTCGCCGAAGCGCTCGGCTATGATGCCTTTGCGCCGGAATCGGTCCTGAGCGTCGCTTGACGCCATGATCGAAAATTCCGGCCCGGACGTCTTCCGGGCCGGCTTTGCATTAGGCCAGTTCGATCCGGCACTGGTAACAATTGTTCTTCGCCGAGCGCACGTGGACAGACACGACGTCGCTCCGCGCCAGCAACTCCGCCGCGCGTTCCTCGAGCTGCTCCTTGGGGACGACGCCTCCGGTCCCATAGACGATCCGCTCATTCGCCCCATAGCCGCGCAACAGGTAGCTTACGCTCGAGCTCAGGATCGGCGGACGCGCCTCGCCGGCATGTGCCGGGCATTCCTCGGCGTGCATGAAGACGGGGCCGGTCTCCGCATAGGGCTGCAGCGAGGAAAATGGCCGCAGCGCGAAGATTAGGTAGGGTTCGCCGGCGCCGACATTTTGAAGGCAGTGCCGGCAGGGAACGCCGTCTCCATCGGAAATCTGCCGTTCGGCCGCATTGCCATAGGCGTCCGGACCACCCTTGCGGATGCGTCGCGCTTCATCGTCGGACATTGGAACGTAACGCAGTGTCATCATGCATCTCCTTCATCGATGTCATCGTTCGATCAGGAGATTGCGCCGGTTACGGCCGTTCCGACACCCGGAACTTGCCGTGCCGCTGCGTCAGAGATTTTTCGCCATTGCCAGCAATTCGTCGTCGCTCAAGGGCTCGATCGTCGCCTCGCGGGTCGCAACCGGCGAGAAGCCGAACTGTTGATAGAGCTGCAGTGCGCGCGGGTGATCGAGATTGTTGGTCGTGACCTTCAGCTTGACAGGATTGAGTGCCCAGGCCGCAAACAGTGTCTGCAGCAGGAACCACTTGCCGAGGCCAAGGCCGAGTGCCTGCTCCATGAGGCCGAAATGCACGAGTTCGACAACATCGTCTTCGTCCTGGTGCAATTCGAAGAAGCCGGCCGGAGCGCCGTTCACATAGAGCACGGTCACGCTCGTCCGCTTGTCGCCGAGCACGGCTGCGAGCTCTTCGTCGCTCATCCGCAACCGCTCAGTCCAGTGCCAGCGCTTGCCAACGCGCAGATACAGGAAGCGGTAATAGCTCGGCGAAATGTCGGAAACGCGTAAGATTGCCGTCTGGATGTTGACCGGCATCGGCAGGCTCTGCTTGGGTGCAGCCGTCATTTCAAGTTCGGTGACATGCGCCGTCAGGGACGCGGGCTTCGGCGAGCGCATGATACTACTCTCGACCGGTTACGACGGTCGTTTCCGACCGGCTGCCCCATTCCGACCAGGAGCCGTCATAGAGCGTGTTGTCCGTGTGTCCGAGCGATTGCAGCGCCAGCGTGATGATGGCTGCCGTGACGCCCGAACCGCAGGTCGTGACCACAGGCTTGGTGAGGTCGACGCCGGCGTCGGCGAAGGTCTGGCGCAGGCCCGCGAGGTCCTTGAGCTTGCCGTTCTCCGAAAAGACGCCGGAAGGAAGGCTGTGGGCGCCAGGCATGTGGCCGGAACGCAGGCCAGCGCGCGGCTCCGGCTCTTCGCCATAAAAGCGGGCAGCACCCCGGGCATCGGCGATCTGGCTGGAACCGGCGGCAACGATCTCTTTCATGCGGTCGAGCGAGGTCACAGCCGCGGGGGTAAACGTTGGCGTGAAGGTGGCCGGTCGTGGCGAAGGCACCTCAGTGGTGACGGGGCGTCCCTCCCTGTTCCATCCGTCCATGCCGCCGTCGAGCACGTAGACATTCTTGGCGCCCATGATCCGCAGCTCCCACCAGACGCGCGGCGCAGTCATGATGCCGGGGCCGTCATAGACGACGATCGTGTCCTTTTCGCTGACGCCCAGCGCTCCAACCGCCGACGCGAAGGCATCGGGCGAGGGCAGGGTGTGGGGCAGGCCGCTCGTGTGATCGGCAATGGCATCCTGGTCGAAGAACACGGCGCCCGGGATATGCCCGGCATCGTATTCCGCCTTCGGGTTGCGGTTCTGTGCCGGCAGGTACCAGGAGGCGTCGAGGATACGGATCGACGGATCGCTGAGGCGTTCCTGCAGCCAATCGGCGGACACGACAAAGGTGCTTTTGTTGTTGGTCACAGTCGCAACTCCTACTCAGACTGATGCGCGATCTTCGGGCGAACCGAAGCGGATGCGGAAGCGGCGGTTTTCCTTACCCTTTTTCTCGATCTTGGCGATGTGGATGGCACCGACCTCCTGCGTTTCCGACACATGTGTGCCGCCGCAGGGCTGGCTGTCGATGGCGGAATTCTCGCCGATGCAGACAAGGCTGACGCGCCCGAGCCCGATCGGCGGACGCACATTCTTGGATTTGACGATGCCTGGGTTTGCCGCAAGCTCTTCGTCGGTAATCCACTGAACATAGACTGGGTGATTCTCTTCGACGAGTTTCATCAACGCCGACGTGACTTCATCCCTGTCGATGGTCTCGCTCATGTCGAAATCGACTCGGCTCTCGTCTTCACCGACAGAGGCGCCGGTGATCGGGAAGGGACAGACAACCGAGAGAAGGTGGCAGGCGGTATGCATGCGCATCAGTCGGTAGCGGCGCGGCCAGTCGATGTGCACGACGAGTTTCTCGCCGACTTCAGGTGCCGGCTGCCCTTCGGCCGGCACATGGATGATGATGTCCTTGGTTTCGCCGTGACGGGCGACGGCTATGTCGATTCGGCTGCCGTCGGCGCGCTCCAGAAAGCCCGTGTCGCCCGGCTGGCCGCCCGAGGTCGCGTAAAAGCAGGTCTGATCCAGTTCGATCCCGCCGTCTTCCAGGATGCCCGTCACGCTTGCTTCGCAGGTCGAAAGGTAGAAATCGTCACGAAAAAGGGCAGTCACGGGCCTGGTCATCGCATTCCTATCCAACTGATTCGTATGGCACTGCAATGTTTGAAGAGGTCTTCAACCAGGCCGGAACCGGCAGTCCCTTGGAGGCCAGGAAGTCCGGGTTGAAGAGCTTCGACTGATAGCGGTTACCATAGTCGCAGAGGATCGTCACGATCGTATGTCCCGGTCCGAGGTCGCGGGCCAGACGCACCGCACCGGCAATGTTGATGCCGGTCGAACCGCCGACGCAGATGCCCTCGCGCTCGATCAGGTCGAAGACGTAGGGAACGGCCTCCGAATCCGGGATCTGGTAGGAAAAGTCAGGGGTGAAACCTTCAAGGTTGGCGGTGATGCGGCCCTGGCCAATGCCTTCGGTGATCGAGCTTCCCTCGGACTTCAGTTCGCCACTGGTGTAGTAGCTGTAGAGTGCTGCACCCTGCGGGTCGGCAAGGCCGATCTTGACCGCCGGATTCTTCGCCTTCAGGCCCTGCGCTACGCCGGCAAGCGTTCCGCCGGAGCCGACCGCGCAGATGAAGCCATCGACCTTGCCGTCCGTGTCGCGCCAGATTTCCGGCGCGGTTGTCTCCACATGGGCGTCGCGGTTGGCGACATTGTCGAACTGATTCGCCCAGATGGCGCCATTCGGATCGGTTTTTGCCAACTGCTCGGCCAGACGACCGGAGATCTTCACGTAGTTGTTGGGGTTCTTATAGGGAACCGCCGGCACTTCGACGAGTTCGGCACCAAGCAGTCTGAGAGCGTCCTTCTTTTCCTGGCTCTGGGTTTCCGGGATGACGATCACGGTACGGTAGCCGAGTGCCTGGCCAACGAGGGCAAGGCCGATGCCAGTGTTGCCGGCCGTGCCTTCGACGATGACGCCGCCGGGCCGCAGCTGTCCCGTCCGCTCCGCATGGCGGATGATCGAAAGGGCGGCGCGATCCTTCACCGACTGTCCCGGGTTTAGAAACTCGGCCTTGCCGAGGATCGTGCAACCGGTCGCGTCTGACACGGATTTCAGCCGGATCAGGGGCGTGTTGCCGATCGCTTCAAGGACGGACGGGAGAATGGCCATTTGCAGAACCTCGGGTTTGAGGACAGATGCCGAGCAGGGCGGCACGTACCAGGTAATATTGATCGGCGGCCGGCAAATATCGACAACGATCTCGGACCGCCGAAATGTTGGCGTGTTTTCGGCTCAGCCTGCACTTCAGGCAAGAAATAGCGTTTCGCTGCCGCTCTGTCCCGAACAAAAATCGTCTCCGGCGACTGTGGGCTGAGTGGTTGGGAGCGTTGCTGAAGGAGAAGAGGCTCGGTTCTGGGGCAGGTCCCGTCCCAATGAGATGCGTGCGTGTTTCCCGGCGCGTGCCGAGGAGTATGAAATGAGTACACAGTCGATGAAGTCGCATCAACGCCTGGCCTGGGTGACAGGCGCAAGCTCGGGCGTGGGGCGAGCGCTCGCGCTGAAGCTGGTCCGCGAGGGCTACGAAGTTGTCGCGACCGCCAGAAGCCACGAGAAGCTGGTGGACCTCCAGCATGAGGCTGCAGGCGAGGGGCGGATTACCGTTCTCGATGGTGACGTGACCGATCCTCAGGACATGGAGCGGTTGATGGCGGCGGTCGAATACGACCACGGTCGCCTGTCGCTCGTTGTCCTCAATGCCGGTGTGGCAATACCGGTACGGGGAGACGACATTCACCGCGAAGCCTTCGACAAAAGTTTTGCCGTCAATGTTCAAGGCGTCGTCAATTGTCTGCTGCCGGCTGTGGCTCATATGAAGTCGCAGGGACATGGGCATATAGCGATTGTCTCATCCGTTGCCGGCTACGGCGGCATGCCGGGTAACGCCGCCTATGGCGCCACCAAGGCAGCCTTGATCAACATGGCGGAAAGCCTGAAGTTCGATCTCGACCGGATCGGCATCCGCTTGCAGCTCATCTGTCCGGGCTTTGTCGATACCCAGGGCGCAGCGCGAACCGGTTCTTCAAGGCCGGCACTCATCAGTGCCGAGGAGGCGGCCGAGCGTATCGTCGCTGGCCTGAAGTCCCGGCGCTTCGAGGTCACCTTCCCACGACGCGTGACCTGGCCGGCGAAGCTGTTGCGCCTGTTGCCCTATGGGCTCTATTTCGCACTGATCAAGCGGATGGCCGGCGGCAAGGTACCGGTCGCGACTGCGAAGAAGCATGTAGGCGCTGGCAGGCGGCCGCATCAGGCGGTGTGAAGCACCAGAACGGCGCCAAAGATAAGCGCCAGGCCGGCCCAGCCGATCGGCTTCAGTTTCTGGCCGAAGAGCAGTCGTCCTGCGATGGCCGTACCGAAGATCCCGGTCGCGCCGAGAACTGCGTAGGCGATGGCGAGTTCCATGCCCTTGATCGCTTCTGCCAGCAGCGCGAAGGCGGCAAGCACCAAGAGGATCGAGAGCACGCCCCAGCCGCGACGGGCAAAGCCGCTCGATTTCGTTGAAGCCAGATTGGCGGCGACATCGAGAATGCCGGCCATGACGGCAAAGGCAAAATAGAAATTAGGCTCGCTCATCGGCCGCTCCTTCCGGGGCGATTTCATCCTCGTCGCCGTGTTCGCCGGCATTGACCAGCAGGATGCCAAGGATCGCCATCGACAGTCCGAGCATTTCGCGCCCGGTCAGCACGTGGCCGAAGATGAACACGGACACCAGCGTGATGATCGCGACCCCGGACCCTTCCCAGATCGCATAGGCGACGCCGACCGAAATCGTCTTCACCGCCTTTGCCAGGAAGACGTAGGACAGTGCGATCGAGACATACATGACGATGTGCCCGAGATAGGAGCCGCTTCCGGAGGCGGCCTTCATCACGGTCAGGCCCACCACTTCGGTCGCGATGGCGAGCGCGAGGAAAAACCATGCAAGACGCATGAGGACCCTTCAAAGAGATTGGAATGAACCGTCTCTTAAGGGGTAAGCCCGGCTGGGTAAAGAGAGGCGGCTTCGTTCCCTTGGCCGCCGCTGCCCTATTCGAACACGATTTGGCGGACATCGATGTTGCGGGCGCGGAAGCCGGCTTCGCAATAGTAGAAATAGAACTCCCACAGCCGCTTGAAGCGCAAGTCGAAGCCGAGCGGCTCGATTCTGTTCCAGACCGACCAGAAGCGCTCGCGCCATTCGCCAAGCGTTCGGGCATAGTCGATGCCGAAGCCATAGTCGTTGATCATGCGCAGGCCGACGCTGCGGCCAAGCTCGATCAGATGTTCACGCGTCGGCAGCATGCCGCCGGGGAAGACATACTTCTGGATAAAGTCCGGATTTGAGCGGTACTCCTCATAGGCCTCGGGCTTGATCGTGATGATCTGCAGGCCCGCTTTCCCGCCCGGTTTCAGACAGTGCTTTAGCTGGGAGAAATAAGCCTTCCAGAATTGCTCACCGACGGCCTCGAACATTTCTATCGACACAATGCGGTCGTAGCGGCCGGTTTCTTCGCGGTAATCCTGGAATTTCAGTTCGACCCGGTCGGCAATGCCGGCGCGTTGCATACGTTCACGCGCGAAAGCGAGTTGTTCGCGGCTGATCGTCAACCCCGTTACCTTGCAGCCAATCTCGGTTGCCGCAAACTCGGCAAAGCCGCCCCAGCCGCAGCCGATTTCCAACACGTGGTCGCCGGCACGAAGGTTCGTCGCTTCGGCAAGCGCGCGGTACTTGGCCGTTTGCGCCGACCGCAGGTCGTTGGCGCCCGTCGAATAGAGCGCCGACGAATAGGTCATGCTCGGATCGAGCCATTGGCTGTAAAACGCATTGCCGAGATCGTAGTGGGCGGAAATGTTGCGGCGCGCGCCTGATTTGGTGTTGGCGTTGCGCCAATGCAGAAATTTCTCGACGAACCGCAGGAAGCCGCGCGCTCGATTTGGGAAATTGCGGCCGATTTCGGCGTTGATGAGGAAAAGCTCTAGAAAGGCGCCGACATCAGGGCTGTCCCAGTCGCCATCGATGTAGCTTTCTGCCGCACCGATCGTGCCGCCGGCGATCGCCCTTTGCGGCAGCTTCCAGTTGTTCAGGGTGAGGATGGCCCGAGGGCCGGGGCGTTTGCCCCTGATGATCAGTCGGCGGCCATTGGGTGCGGCCAGCATCAACGTGCCGGCTTCAAGCTGCGCCAGCGCTTTCAACACCATTCGCGCCTTTAGGGGAAAGCCTTGCAGCACGCTCGCGAGATTGTCGGTGGAGAGCTCTTCGGCGCTGTCGAATTCAGCAAAGTAGGCTTCCATCTCACGCATACACCATCCCCTCAGTTGTTGCATCCGTAACGAGAAAGGTAGCGGCAATCGCAGCCGACGCCAACCGGGATTTCTACCGATGGTGTCTACGCTTAAAGGGAATCCGGCCGCGCATTCGTGATCTCGCGAAACGCAGCCAGCGCGCGCTCGCGCGCGACGGCGTGATCAACGATAGGTTTGGGGTAGGTGACGCCAAGCTCAATTCCGGCCTCGGCAAGAACCGCGGCCGGTGCCGCGAATGGACGGTGGACGTAGCGCGGTGCAAGCCGCGCCAGTTCGGGCACGAAACGCTTCACATAGGCGCCTTCAGCATCGAACTTCTCGCCCTGCAGGATGGGGTTGAAGATGCGGAAGAAGGGCGAGGCATCGGCGCCCGATCCAGCCACCCATTGCCAGCTGGCGGCATTATTCGCCGGGTCGGCGTCGAGCAGCGTGTCGCGGAACCAGGCCTCACCGCGCCGCCAATCGACCAGCAAGTCCTTGATCAGGAACGAGGCAACGATCATGCGGACCCGATTGTGCATATAGCCATGCCGCCAAAGCTGGCGCATGCCGGCATCGACGATCGGGAAACCGGTCAGGCCCCAGGTCCAGCACGAGAACTGCTCATCGTTCGCAAGCCAAGGGAAAGCGTCGAAGCGTCGATCAAGGTTTTGTCGCGGCAGCTCCGGATTGTGAAACAGCAGGTGATAGGAGAATTCCCGCCAGGCAAGTTCCTTGCGGAACGTGGCGACGCCCTCGACCGCTTGCAGACCGCGTGTCGCGTCCCAGATCTGGGCCGGGCTGATTTCCCCGAAGGCAAGGTGAGGTGAAAGCAAAGAGGTGCCATCCACATCGGGAAAGTCGCGGTCTTGCCTGTAGTCCGCAATCCTTTCCTCGATGAACGCACTGAGGTGGCTGTTCGCGCCGTCTTCTCCGGGCGTCCAAACTTCACTGAAGGTCGCAGCCCAGTCGGGTCTCTGCGGCAGCAGCGACCAATCCTCAAGCCGCTCCGACAGTGGCCAGGCGTCCGATGCGGTGAGGCCCGCGGGTGCGTCGATCGGCGATGCCGGCTCGTACCCTGCCTCGAGCGCGCGCCAGAACGGCGTGAACACGCGGTAGGGTCGGCCGGTTGTCGTCATCAGGCGCATGGGTTCATGCAGCAGTTGCCCGGCAAAGCTCTCGACGCCAATGGCTCGATCGGCCAGAGCCTTCTTCAAAGGCTGGTCGACTGCGATGCCGCAAGGATCATAGCGCCGGTTCCAATAGATGCGGTCGGCACCCGTGGTCTCCACGATGTCGCTGAGAACCTCCAGCGGATTGCCTGAGCGCAGAATGAACCGCAAGCCACGCTGATGAAGGCGGCTGCTCAGGGCGACGATCGAATGGTGCAGCCACCAGCGCTGTGCCGCCCCCAGTGGACCGTTACCGCTCTCGTCCGGCTCGCGGATGTAGAGCGGAATGACGGGCGCGCCGGTTTCAGCCGCTGCGGCCAATGCGCGGTTGTCGGAGAGGCGCAGATCCTTGCGGAACCACACGATGACGGGCGCCTTCGCTGCCGTTGTCATGGGAAACTCTGTGGAAGGGGTTTGCGACGGGTCATGTCGCCAAGATAGGTACAAAAAGAAAAAGAGCCATTCGCATTTCTGCAAATGGCTCTTTTAGAAACTGGCTCCCCGGGCCGGATTCGAACCGGCGACCTGTCGATTAACAGTCGAATGCTCTACCGCTGAGCTACCAGGGATCATCCGCGCCGCTGTTTCGCTGTGCGCTTCAGAAGTGAGGCTGCTAATACGCATGCTTTTCTGATTTGCCAAGCGGTTTTTTCAAAAAAAATGACAAGTTCGGTTGCGAGCCTGTGGAGAAGTCCCCAATTGTGGGAAAAGACGCCGGATAGGGAATGATGAATAAAAACAGGAAGCAGATGCATTTCGGGATTGATCCGCAAACACGCCAGATCGTGCTCGGTAAATGGCGCATCGCGCTGCCCGACTCGCCGTTGCTGCGCATTCTGTTGGGTTCGCTCCTGGTATTCTGTGGCTTTCTCGGCTTCTTGCCCGTGCTCGGCTTCTGGATGATTCCGCTGGGCCTCATCGTGCTGTCACACGATATCCCCTCCGTGCGCCGCCGCCGCCGCCGTCTTGCGGTCTGGTGGGCGCGCTGGCGCGGTCGCGCCGATTCTTCGAAGGGTTCCTGACAAGCAAGCCAGCGCCCGATCTGACGATCCAGGCGAGGGGGCGTCGCAGCCCGTTTTTCGCATCGGAACTTTGCGTCGGTCCTGGCACTGTTGTTGCCGGTCGCAGGTCCAGGGATAGGGGGCGTGACGTCCATTAAGGGTGCCCGGCGAAAACTTTTCGGCAACGCATCAAACGCATAATGCGCTGCGAATCAGGATGGGGACGAATGGTCAAAGCCACTACGAAACGTCGGCGCAAGAGTTCGGGTCGAAGCGCGGGGAAGCAAGGCGGCATGGCGCCATGGTATCTGGCCGCCGCGCTCACCATCGGCGGCGTCGTTGCCTACGACCACCGCACCGAGCTCAAGCAATGGCCGGTCGTTTCGGAGGTGGTAGCGTTCACGTCCCGGCCGGAGGCGAAAACGAAACCTGTTCGTGTCGCGCAAAAGGCAGAAGAGCGTCCGGCGCTGCAAGCGGACAGGCACGTACCAAAACCAGCGACCAAAGTTGCGCTTGCTACGCCGGTGCCGGCCGTCGATGTCGGCGTCACGCCGCCGACGCCGGTCGTGCGGCCGAACGAGCAGGTTACCACCGCATCGATCAGGACCGACCAGTTCTACTTCTGCGGCATACGCGACGACAACTGCGTGATCGATGGCGCAACCTTCGTCTATCACGGCGAGACGATCCGCGTGGCGGACGTCGATGCGCCGCGGATAAGGCAGGCGAGCTGCGACAGGGAGCGCTCGCGCGGCTTTTATGCCAAGCAGCGCCTTCGCGAACTCTTGAACGCCGGGGACTTCAAGCTGGTGACAGCGAGCGGACGACAGGGCGGCAAGGCGGACGAAAAGCTGCGGTTCGTAACGCGCGACGAACAATCTCTCGGTCGTATGCTCGTCAACGAGGGCCTTGTTCGGCCGTGGACCGGCCGGCCGACGCCCTGGTGCTGAACTGAAGCTCTGCAGCGATCGGCCGCCTTCTGCCGAAGGCGTAGTCATTTAATCGATTGTGGATATTTTTGGAGGCCTCGCCCGGAATTGAACCGGGGTACAAGGATTTGCAGTCCTCTGCGTCACCACTCCGCCACGAGGCCTCACTGCTCGGATAACCAAGCGTTGGCGCGGATTTAGAATGATTGCAGAAAAACCGCAAGAGGCATTTTCCGGAAAAACACAAAGCGGATTCTCAAGTACGGGAGCTTTCCACAGCGTAGAGCATTTCCGTCGACCTGAGATCGCTGTCCATTGTGGGCTCCATCCGTTGACGGGCGACGCCCACGAAGGTTGCGGCCGAAAACGCCCTTATTGCCCTGTTCTCTCGACATCTTGCCGCAGTTGCCACACGCCCGCGCAAGCCAGGTCCGCTAAGGGTCGGTCGGATTTTATCGCGCGGCGAAATCGGTAGAGGGGAACAATGACTCCGCTGACATCAGCCGCATCGGTAGCGTCCGTCATCAATCGAAACGGAGGCAACGCACATATGAAGATGAAATTTGTCCTGGTGGCTTCGGCCATGATGGCCGCAACCACGATCGGGGCGCGCGCTGAAGACCTGGTGTTCAAACTGAAGAACAACACAAGCGCGGTGCTCACCAACTTCTACACGTCGCCGGTTGGCGTCAACGAATGGGAGGACGACGTTTTTGGCCGGCAGGTCCTGAACCCCGGCGAAAACATCGAGATCACGATCGCCGACGGCCGCGATGTTTGCAAATACGACATGCGCTTCGAGTTCGAGGAGGGCTCGGGCCTCGATACGACCGAAGACACCCAGGACCTCTGCGAGCTCGGCGAATACACGATCCACGAGTAAGCGTGCGGCAAACGCCGCCCGCAAGCTGCTCTCGCTGCCGAAAATGGCGGCGAGATGCGCTTAAGATCCAAATTCCGGTAACGGTTAGTGGTAGCGCCGGATCAAGCCGACGAGCTTGCCCTGGATCTTGACCCGATCGGGGCCGAAAATGCGGGTCTCATAGGCCGGGTTGGCGGCTTCAAGCGCAATCGACGCACCCTTGCGACGGAACCGCTTCAGCGTTGCTTCCTCATCGTCAACCAGCGCCACGATGATGTCGCCCGGATTGGCCGTATTGGAGTTGCGGATGATCACCGTGTCGCCGTCGAAAATGCCAGCTTCGATCATCGAATCGCCCTTCACCTCGAGCGCGTAGTGCTCGCCGCTACCGATCATGTCGAGCGGAACGGTAATGTCATGGGTGTTGTTCTGGATGGCTGAGATCGGAACACCGGCAGCGATGCGCCCCATGACCGGAACGGAAACCGAAGTATTGTCGGCGACGGGAGCCGGCTTCGGTGCGGCAGGGGCTGGCGCCGGCGGTTTGCCGAGGCTTCCTTCGATGACGCTTGGCGAAAAACCGCGACGCGGCTGCTGGTTCGAGGCGTAGGCTTCCGGGAGCTTGATGACCTCAAGCGCGCGTGCCCGGTTTGGCAGTCGCCGAATGAAGCCGCGTTCTTCAAGGGCTGTAATCAACCGGTGGATACCGGACTTGGAGGCGAGGTCGAGCGCATCCTTCATCTCGTCGAACGACGGCGGCACGCCCGATTCCTTCATTCGCTCGTGAATGAAAAGAAGCAATTCCTGTTGCTTGCGGGTCAGCATGGCACGTCGCTCCAGAAGCGTGAAACAAATCAAGAACAGACACTATCTGTTCCATATGTGTTCCGCAAGTGCCTAAAATTCGGTGAATGCCACCTGTTGACGCATCGAATCGGTTCGATCGGCGGGTTGTATGGCTGAAAATGGGCTATCGGACGCTCTGCGGCATGGCCGAGCGACTGAGCAGGGGCGTGGAACGGCGGCTTTGATCGAATCAGACCGACCGCCGAGCGCCTTTCAAGCCGGTTGAATGCCCGAGCACGCGTCCTCGAATTCCTTCACCGTCTCGGCGCTGTTGTCTTCGGGCAGAACCGCGTCTGCTGCGTCCGTGGCCACCGGCGTGTCGCCATCATAGACGAACGACTGGATGTAGTAGGCGATGGCGCCCTTCCAAACCTTGCGCCCGTCGATCTGATGACAAGGAACGGCCGATTCGAAGTCGGCCTGCAGTTCATCTACGGTTGCGGCGCTGAGCAAGGTATTCGGGATGTTCGGCGATGCAACGATCGAGGCGATGAGCAGGGCGGCAAGCACGGTGATCGTCCACTTTGATTTGGGGGGACTACGGGGCGGTTAACGATGTGAACCGCGCTTTCGTTCCGAAGTCCAGCGATCAGCGGGATCCCGCTGCCGTGTTCAACAGCTGTTTGGTGCAGCGCCGTGACCGCAAGGCCACAATTGCTGGCAATGGGCTTGGGTGGCCATGACCGAGATGGCGCAATTGCCGGTCGCGCATCTCCTTTGCCATCTCGACAGGTCACACGAATCCTATAACTTTGCGGGGAAAATGGGGTGACCACATGCATAGATTGCCGCTGGCCTTTCTCGGCCTGTTGATTGCGACGGGCGCCGCGTGCGCGGAGGAGGCGCGGTCGAACATTTGGAAGCGGGTCAATGCCTGGACCGTCGGCTCCGATCCGTCACTTGGAGGATCGTGCTACGCGGCGACGAGCTATGACGCCGGCGCGATATTGCGGATCGGTTTTTATCCGAGAGGCTCGGCGAATCTTGCATTCCTGTCGGTTGGCAGCGCGGAATGGAAATCAATCGAGCCGCAGAAAGAATATGACGTTGCCCTGCAGCTCGACCGGGGGCGCCGGTGGCCGGCGGTCGCTTTCGGGGTGGAGTTCACCGGATCGAAGGCGCTGGTCGTCAATTTCTCCAATACCGATTTCTTTACCGAGTTCGTGCGCCGCAACAGCTTGGCAGTGTCGTTCGAGGGGCGGGTGATCACGAGCCTCAGCCTTCGTGATTCAATGAAGGCGGTCAGCGAGATGTTCAAGTGTCAGGAGGCAGTGAATACGCTCATTCCGAACGGAGGGCAGAGTGCCGATCCGTTTGCAGGCACGGCCGACAACGCGCCAAGCAATGATCCCTTCGCCGAAGGCGGCGAGACGAAGTCGTCGAAAGACCCCTTTGCCATGTGAAGCGGACGAGTGGCTGGACTGTTGTGAGAATATTCCTAGACTGGTGGCGGGATGATGGCGTGCGCCGAAAGGATGCGTGCCGCCCGGTGAGGCAGGGGCAATCGGGGGCGGGAATGCGTAAACTGTTGATGGGATTGGCGGGCTGTCTGATGGCAGTTGCGCCTGCCATGGCCGAAGAGTCTGAAATCATCAAATGGAAGGACGTCGGTGACTGGCGTGTCGCCTCCGATACGACGATGGAGGGCTCCTGTTTCATCACCTCGGTCTTTGAAGGTGGGGTGAGCCTGCGGCTGGGGTTCTATCCCAAGGGATCTGATGCACCGCTCTACATGAGCTTTGCCAGCGACGACTGGAAGTCACTGGAGGTCGGCAAGGACTATGACCTGACGTTCCGATTCGACAAGAACGACCCGTGGAGCGCGGCGGCGACGGCTGCCGGCGACGAAAGCGGGAAATTCCTGTTTGTAAACATCACCGATGCTGAATTTCTCTCCGGCTTCGTGCGCAAGCGTTCGCTCGCAATCGCCTTCGAAGATCGCCTTGTCGCGCATCTGAGCTTGCGGGGCACCGGCGCTGCGGCCGAAGAGCTGATGAAGTGTCAGCGGGCCGTCGATGAGATTATTGCCGACGAGGGGCGCAAGTCGAAGGAAAAGAAGAGCGATCCTTTCAATGCGCCGAGCGAGAAGCGCTCAGGTCGCGATCCGTTCAGCCTTTGAGGGGCGCTCTCTCGCGCGCTCCCGCATTTACGGATAATAGCTTCGACCGGCTTGCGGCTACGGCGCAGCCAGATCTGCTCGTTGTGTGCCGGTTGGTGCTTGAAATGGCGGACAGGGTGGGATTCGAACCCACGGTACGGTTTCCCGTACGCTGGTTTTCAAGACCAGAGCCTTAAACCACTCGGCCACCTGTCCTCGCCCGGCACGGTACGGATACCGTTTCTGAAGGGCAGGGCGTTATTGCGCGAAGCGTTGGCGCTTTGCAAGATTTAACATGCGCCCCGGAGAGATTTTCTCGACAGCCTGGCTGGAGAAGGGTGTCAGAGCGCGCCCCGCAGTAACCATCCATAAACCATAACGCATGAAATCCGACGCCATCCTGTGGATGAGTTCGCATTTTTGCCTTGTTGCTGTCATGTTTAATCACTGTTCCGTTTCGGGACGCCGAAATTTCCGCTGGGGGCAAGAGCGGAAGGTTTCGAGTACGGCTTATTCGATCGATGTTGTGGGACAGATGACATCTAATAAAAATGCGGCATATCTGGTCAAGGGACTGCGCCTTGCTGCGGTTCCAATGCTGTGCGTAACGCTTGCAGCTTGCGGGTCGACGTCGAGCACCAAGAAGACGGCGCGGAGCAAGGAGTACTTTCCCGAATCCGTCTATGGCGTGAAGGCGAGCCCCCGCGTTGCCACCGGCAACAATATTCCCAAGGGCGGTGGACGCTTTCAGGTCGGCAAGGCCTACCAGGTCAAGGGCAAGTGGTATCAGCCGAAGGAAGACTTCGGTTACAACAAGACCGGTGTGGCGTCCTGGTACGGCTCGGCGTTTCATGGTCGACTAACCGCTAACGGCGAAGTTTACGACAAGGCTCACTTGTCGGCTGCGCACCCGACATTTCCGCTGCCGAGCTATGCGCGCGTCACCAACATGGAAAACGGCACTTCGGTCATCGTTCGCGTCAACGACCGCGGTCCCTATGAATATGGCCGCATTATCGACGTTTCCTCGAAGACGGCGGACATGCTCGATATCAAGCGCAAGGGCAGCGCACAGGTGCGGGTGCAATATGTCGGTCGTGCGCCGCTCGAGGGCAACGATATGCCCTATCTCATGGCATCCTATGTCCAGAAGGGTGAGCGCGGGCCGAGCGTGATGCCGGAAGGCCAGATTGCAACCGGCGTCATGGTTGCCTCGAACGAGCCGTTCCGCGGCCAGAGCCTCGGGAGCATCACAGTCCCGGCAAAGGCCTCGCTCGATGTGAGCGAACCGGTAACGGCGCTTGCCGCTCCCGTACCGCAGTTCGCCCAGCCCCAGTCGCTCAGCGAGTTCGTCATGCTGCCGGAAATCGGTCCGATCCCGCGCGAGCGGCCGGAGTTCATACCGATGCCCAACGGCAACATGGGCTATGCGTCCGCCTACTACGAGGTGCGGGTCAGCGACGCCGAATCGCCCTTTGAAGCGATCATGGTCGACAGGAAGCAACTGACGCCGCAAGTGATCGTCGACTACGCCAAACGCCAGAAAGCAGGCGCTTCTGTCCGATAGCGGTACGCGCCGTTGTGCCAGAATGACCACGCTGCTATGCCCATGGGGAAACCGGAGTTTCCCATGCGCATGAAGTTGCTTTCGGCGGTGTTTCTTGGCGTCACCTTGTTTGCCGGCGCCACGTTTGCACAGACACCGGCGCCCGCCTTCGACACCAAGGCAAAACAGATCCTGCTCGTTGATGCCGAAACCGGTACGGTGCTTTTTTCGCGCGGTGAGAATGAGCCGATTCCGCCTGCCTCGCTCGCGAAGCTGATGACGATGGAGGTGGTTGCCGAAGCGCTCGGCAAGGGGGAGCTTTCGGCCGATACCGCGTTCGAGGTTTCCGAGCACGCCTGGCGGACCGGTGGAGCGCCTGCCGGCACCTCGACGATGTTTGCGGTGCTGAAATCACGCGTTCGGGTTGCCGATCTCCTGCAGGGGGTGGCGGTGCAACTCGCCAACGACGCCTGCATCATCCTTGCCGAAGGCATGACCGGCAACGAGGCTGCCTTTGCCGAACGCATGACGGCGCGGGCGCGCGAACTCGGAATGCCGGTTGCGACCTTCCGCAACGCCACCGGCCTGCCTGATCCGGGCAACCGGATCACGATGAGCGAACTCGTGACCCTCATCCGGCATCTGCATGAGGCGCATCCGGATCTTTACCGGCTCTATTCACAGCCGGAGTTCGAATGGAACAAGATCCTCCAGCGCAACAAGAACCCGTTGCTTTCAGCCAATATCGGCGTGGATGGCCTGGCGACTGGCTTTGCCGAAGGCTTCGGGTTTTCGCTTGCCGCTTCGTTGCAGCGGGGTGACCGCCGGGTCTATGTCGCCATGGGAGGGCTTGAAACCGACAAGGAGCGGATCGAGGAAAGCCGCAGGGTTCTCGACTGGGCCATGACCGCATTCGAGAAGAAGCGGATATTCGCCGATGGCGAGGCCATTGGCGAAGCCGCCGTTTATGGAGGCGATGCCTCGCATGTGCCGCTGGTCGCCGGAGGTCCGGTCGACGTGCTATTGCCGGTGAACAACCCCGAACGCCTTACGGCTCGCATCGTCTACAAGTGGCCGCTGCGTGCGCCGGTGACAGCCGGCACCGAGGTCGGTGTCGTCAAGCTGTGGAATGGCGAAAAACTCTTGCGCGAAGTTCCGGTCAAGACCGCCAGCGCCGTGGGGCAGGGCACGCTCACGAGCCGCGCCCTTGACGCCTTGCAGGAACTTTTCTTCTTCTGGCTCTAGCAGGCCGCCGCGCGGGATTACGGCAGGCTAGCTTCAACTCATCGCGATCTGACTGTTTCGCACTGCGGCCCAATCGGCTAAACAGAGCCAAATCGCATGCCGAAACGGGATAACACGGTGTCGCCAGCAAAAGGTCTGTTCGTAACATTTGAAGGAGGGGAGGGTGCCGGCAAGTCTACCCAGCTCCGCCTACTGGCAGAATCCCTGCGGGCGCGCGGTTTCACCGTACTGACGACCCGCGAGCCCGGTGGATCGGCGGGCGCCGAAGCTGTGCGCCATGTGCTGCTCTCCGGCGCGGCGGAAGCTTTCGGCGTGCGGATGGAGGCGATCCTGTTTGCCGCCGCCCGCAGTGATCATGTCGAGGAGGTTATCCGGCCCGCGCTTGAAAGCGGCACGGTCGTGCTTTGCGACCGCTTCATGGATTCCTCGCGCGTCTACCAGGGCATTACCGGCAACCTCGAGCCAAGCTTCGTTGAGAGCCTGGAGCGCGTTGCCATCAACGGCGTGGTCCCGGATCGCACTGTAATCTTCGATTTGCCTGCCAGCATCGGCCTGGAGCGGGCGCAAAGGCGTGCGGGCGACGACAACCCGGACCGCTTCGAAAAGGAACGGTTGGAGACGCACGAGAAGCGCCGTGAGGCTTTCCTCGACATAGCCAGGAATGACCCGGCGCGATGCCGCGTGGTTGACGCGACTCAGTCGGTCGATGCCATCGCTGCTGAAGTTCTGGCGCATGTCGAAGCGCTACTGCCGCAGCGTGACAGTCCAGGGATTCCAGTTGAGGAAGCCAGTTCATGAGCACCGAAAGGGCAGGCGTCCTCGACGGAGCTATTGCGCCGGCGGAGAACAACCGGTTGTTCGGCCACCAGGAGGCCGAAAACTTCCTGGCGCAAAGCTACCGTTCGGGAAAGGGACATCATGCCATCCTGATCGAAGGGCCTGAGGGCATCGGTAAGGCCACGCTTGCCTTTCGCCTTGCCCATCATATTCTGAAATACCCTGAGCCGTCGGAGGCGCCCGATACGCTTGCCGACCCGGATCCCTCTTCCGCCATTGGGCGGCAGCTCGCTTCGGGTGCGTCGCACAATCTCTTGCACCTGACGCGGCCGATTGACGAGAAGACGGGCAGGGCCAAGGGCGCGATTACCGTTGACGAGGTCCGGCGCGCCGGCAAGTTCTTCAGCCAGACGTCCGGCACCGGCGGTTGGCGCATCGTCATCATCGATCCTGCAGACGATCTCAATCGTAACGCGGCCAACGCTATCCTGAAGATCCTCGAGGAACCGCCGCGTCGTTCGCTCTTCCTGGCGCTGACGCATGCGCCTGGAAAGTTGCTGCCGACAATCCGTTCGCGATGCCTGCCATTGCGACTGAAAGCACTCGATTCCGACTCGTTGCGCCAGGCGCTCGCCCATCTCGGCCTCGACCTTGAGGGCGAAAATGCCGAACGCATTCTCGCGTCGGCCAATGGCAGCGTTGCCGAGGCACTGAAGCTGATCAATTACGGCGGTCTGGAGATCGCCGCCACCTTCGAAGCCGTGCTGACAGGGCAGGGTGCGGCGATCCGCAAGGACATGCACAAGCTCGCCGACGTGCTTGCCGGCAAGGACAGCGAGACCATCTTCGAGTTCTTCCAGGCCCTCGTCAGTGACCGCATCATGCGCGAGGCGCGGGAGGCGGCTGTTGCTGGCGACATCATGCGCGCAGAGCGCTTCGCGCGTCTTTCCGCCGTTGTGACCGAGCGGCTGACGGTCAGCGACGCCTACAACCTTGACCGCAAGCAAACCATCCTGTCGCTGCTCGACGACGTGAAAGCGGCGCTATAGCGCCACCTGGAAGTGCCACTTGCGCTCGATCGCCTGCGCCAGGTCGAGATTGTGATAGTGGGCAAAGAGCAGCACATGGCCGAGCAAGTCGGCCGTCTCGTCTTCGATCAGGCATTTCAGTTCGCCATTTGATTTGCCGTGGGCTCGGCCGCGTCCGCTGAATTTGTTCCAGGCCTGTGTCAGTTCGCCCATTTCCTCCTGCATCTTGAGCACGAACCAATCGGGATCGCGCTCGATGCCGTGCTCTGACGCATAGCCGGCAGAAGCGGTTTCAAATTGGCTGCCAAGTCGATCCAGCATGACGCATCCTCTCCTGTTTGTTTCCTGTTTGTTCTTGGGTGCGTTTGACGGCGACGCAAGGCTGCCTGGCAGGGCGCATGGTCTCGTCACCCCGGCTTTTCATGCATCGCATGTTTCTTCCTTGGAGCGTATGCGCTAAGAGCGTGCGTAGCTTAATCGAAGATAGATCGAATCCGCCTATGAGAGACACATCCCCCTTCTACATCACCACCGCGATTTCATACCCGAACGGCAAGCCGCATATCGGTCACGCCTATGAGTTGATCGCGACGGATGCCATGGCGCGCTACCAGCGCCTCGATGGACGGGACGTGTTTTTCCTGACCGGCACGGACGAGCACGGCCAGAAGATGCAGCAGACGGCGCGCAAGGAAGGCGTGACGCCGCAGGAACTGGCCGACCGTAACTCGGCGGAATTCCAGAAGATGGCCGTCGTGCTCAACGCGTCCAACGACGATTTCATCCGCACGACCGAGGAACGCCACCACAAGGCGTCGCAGGACATCTGGATTCGCATGGGCGAGGCGGGCGATCTCTACAAGGATTCCTATGCCGGCTGGTATTCGGTCCGCGACGAAGCCTACTACCAGGAAAACGAGACGGAACTGCGCGACGATGGCGTGCGCTACGG
The DNA here is from genome assembly GCF_037026475.1 of Ensifer sp. MJa1. NCBI lineage: Bacteria > Pseudomonadati > Pseudomonadota > Alphaproteobacteria > Hyphomicrobiales > Rhizobiaceae > Ensifer > Ensifer sp. MJa1. The sequence goes on from NZ_JAKUMO010000020.1 coordinate 133,436, forward strand.
GCCGCAGGGAACACCGGTTGAGTGGGTCGAGGAGCAGAGCTACTTCTTCAAGCTGTCCGAATATCAGGACAAGCTCTTGAAGCACTACGAGGAAAACCCTGACTTCATCGGTCCGGCCGAGCGCCGCAATGAAGTCATCTCCTTCGTGAAATCAGGCCTCAAGGATCTCTCGGTCTCGCGCACGACCTTCGACTGGGGCATCAAGGTCCCGAACGATCCGTCGCACGTCATGTATGTCTGGGTCGACGCGCTCACCAACTACATCACCGCAACCGGCTATCTCGACGATCCGCAGGGCCCGCGCGCAAAATTCTGGCCGGCGAACATCCATGTGATCGGCAAGGACATCATCCGCTTCCATGCGGTCTACTGGCCGGCCTTCCTGATGTCGGCTGGCCTGCCGCTGCCCAAGCGAGTCTTTGCCCACGGCTTCCTGCTCAACAAGGGCGAGAAGATGTCGAAGTCGCTCGGCAACGTCGTCGATCCGTTCAATCTCGTCGAACATTTCGGTCTCGACCAGATCCGCTATTTCTTCCTGCGCGAAGTCTCCTTCGGCCAGGACGGAAGCTACAGCGAGGAGGGGATCGCGACCCGCATCAACTCCGACCTCGCCAACGGCATCGGCAACCTTGCCAGCCGCTCGCTGTCGATGATCGTCAAGAACTGCGATGGCCAGATCCCCGTCTGCGGCCCCTTGACCGACGAGGACAAGGCAATGCTCGCCGCTGCCGACGCGCTGCTTGAAATCACCCGCGACGAGATGGGCAAGCAGATGATCCACCGGGCGCTGGCAGCGATCATCGCCGTCGTTTCCGAGACGGATCGCTACTTCGCCGGCCAGGAGCCGTGGGCGCTGAAGAAGACCGATCCGGTGCGCATGGGGACGGTGCTGTATGTCACCGCCGAAGTCGTGCGCCAGATCGCCATCCTGCTGCAGCCCTTCATGCCGGAATCCTCGGCGAAGCTGCTCGACCTGGTGGCCGCACCGGCCGACAAGCGCGACTTCGCAGCCCTCGGCGAGGCCGGTCGCCTAGTCTCGGGCACGCCGCTTGAAGCACCGAAGCCGGTCTTCCCGCGTTATGTCGCGCCGGAAGCACAGTAAGGCACGCTGACGATGCTGATCGATACGCATTGCCATCTGGACTTTCCGGATTTCGAGGCTGAGCGCGATGAGATTATAGCGCGAGCGCGCGACGCCGGCGTCGGCCAGATGATCACGATCTCGACCCGGGTAAAGCGGTTCGAGACGATCCTTTCGATCGCCGAGGCCTATCCGAACGTCTTCTGTTCCGTCGGCACGCATCCGCACAACGCGGATGAGGAACTGGACATCACGACTGAAGATCTCGTTCGGCTGTCTGCGCACCCGAAGGTGGTTGCGATCGGCGAGGCGGGTCTCGACTACTTCTATGACAACGCACCGCGTGAGGCACAGGCTGAAGGCCTGCGGCGTCACATTACCGCTGCGCGCGAGACCGGTCTGCCGATTGTCATTCACAGCCGCTCGGCGGACGAGGATATGGCGGCGATCCTGACCGAAGAAACAGGGAAGGGTGCCTTCCCTTTCCTTCTGCACTGCTTCTCATCCGGCCCTGAGCTTGCCCGCATCGGCGTCGAACTCGGCGGCTATGTCTCCTTCTCGGGCATCCTGACCTTCCCGAAGTCGGAGGAGTTGCGCGAGATCGCCAAGACAGTGCCGCACGACCGGATGATCGTCGAAACGGACGCGCCCTATCTGGCGCCGAAGCCGTTCCGTGGCAAGCGCAACGAGCCGGCCTATGTGGCCCACACTGCCGCGGTGCTTGCCGAGACGATCGGCGTCAGCAAGGACGAGATTGCGGCGATCACGACGGACAATGCTTTCCGCATCTTCTCGAAGATGCCGAGGCTCTGACGTGGCGTTCCGGCGCGCCTTCACCATTCTCGGCTGCGGCTCGTCGCCAGGCGTGCCGCGCATCACCGGTGACTGGGGCGCCTGCAATCCGGAAAATCCGAAGAACCGGCGCATGCGGGCAGCACTGCTTGTCGAGCAGACGGCGCCCGATGGCGGCAAGACGACTGTCGTCATCGACACCGGCCCGGATTTTCGCGCGCAGATGGTCGCAGCGAACGTCCGCCACATCGATGCGGTAATCTACACCCATGCCCATGCCGATCACCTGCACGGGATCGACGACCTCAGGGGCTTCGTCATCGAGAACCGCAGACGGGTGCCGATCTGGGCTGACGCCCACACCATGGAGCGCATTCGCGAAGGGTTTCGCTATTGCCTGGAGTCACCGCCGGGCAGCGGCTATCCGCCGATCGTCGAACCGCACATCATTTCCGGCGATCTGTCGCCGGTCGTCATCACCGGCGCAGGCGGTCCGATTGCGTTCCAACCGCTGATGCAGTTCCACGGCAACATCCATTCGCTGGGTTTCCGCGTCGGTGACTTTGCCTATTGCAGCGATGTCAGCGATTTCCCCGCTGAGACCATCGCCAAGCTTGGCGGCCTCGACCTCTTGGTGATCGACACGCTGCAGTACAAGTTCCACCCGAGCCATCTGTCACTGGTTCAGTCGCTCGGCTGGATCGCCCGTTTCCAGCCGAAGCGGGCGGTGCTGACGCACATGCATGTGCCGCTCGATTACGACACGGTGCAAGGCGAAACGCCTGATCATATCGAGCCGGCTTACGATCTGATGCGGCTCGAATTCGACGTGGATGTTTCAGCGCAGGATTGACGCGTAAATTAGATTAGAATTCTTCTCTAATATACGGATCTATTTCGAAAAATATGGTTTGAGATTGGCCCGAATGCGCTCGAGAACCGTCGCGCCCGAGGTGTCTGGAACGAAGCGCTGGCCGGTGATCTGCTCGAAAGCCTCGATATAGACCGCAGAGGTCTGCTCAACGAGATCGACCGGGATTTCCGGGATCGGATCCTTGTAAGGGTCGCAACGTTCCGTCACCCAGGCGCGCACGAAGTCCTTGTCGAAGCTTTTCGGACGCTCGCCGCGCTCGAAGCTTTGCTGGTAGCTGTCGGCGATCCAGTAGCGGCTGCTGTCGGGCGTATGGATCTCGTCGGCGAGGATGATCGTGCCGTTTTCGTCGGTTCCGAATTCATACTTGGTATCGACGAGGATCAGGCCACGCTCGGCCGCGCGCTGCTGGCCGCGGGCGAAAAGCGCCAGCGCATAGGCCCAGACCGTATCGAGCTGTTCCTTGGTCAACAGGCCTTGCTCGAGGATCGCCTCGGCCGACAACGGCTCGTCGTGGCCGCCGTCGAAGGCCTTGCTGGTCGGCGTGATGATCGCCTGTGGCAGCTTTTCATTGTCACGCATGCCGTCCGGCAAGGTGATGCCGTACATCTCGCGTTCGCCGTTGCGATATTTCGTCAGGATCGAGGTGCTGGTGGTTCCGGCGAGATAGCCGCGCACGACGACCTCGACCGGCAGGATATCGAGCCGCTTGCCGATGACCACATTCGGGTCCGGATAGCTGACGACGTGGTTCGGGCAGATGTCGGCGGTTTCCTCGAACCAGTAGCGCGCGGTCTGGGTCAGCACGTGACCCTTGTTCGGGATCGACGTCAGGATGACGTCGAAGGCGCTAAGGCGATCGGTGGCGATGATGATGCGGTTGCCATCGGGCAGGTCGTAGTTTTCGCGAACCTTGCCTTTGTAGCGGTTTGGCAGTTCCGGAATGAAAGCATCTGAAAGAACGCGCAATTCGCTCATCACATCTGGCCTTGAAAGTGGTGCTTCGATGCGGGAACGCTAAGCAGGCTCGAAAGCCGGGGTCAAGCGCGACAAGGCAAGGTTTGCCGCACAATCCCTGTTTTCCGGTATATCTGGCAGTTCCATAATCTATCTTATGCGATCTTTACCTGTAGCCGGGTACATTCTATTTCCAAGTGCGACATGCCAATGATTTCAATGGGTTCCCCTTGGAGATTTTGGAATGT